>JAYUSR010000147.1:0-14948 GCA_043755575.1 Synechococcales cyanobacterium | reverse complement strand
CTAGCAAAGTGGAATTGTAAAGGCACCGGGCGGTAGTCGGAATAAATTAGTTCAGTTGGGCCATGGACACTACTAATCCACTCGGTGAGCTGCTGGCTATTGGCGACGGTGGCCGAGAGCGCCACAATCTGGACGTTTTTGGGACAATAAATAATTGATTCTTCCCAGACGGTGCCCCGTTGCTTATCGTTCATGTAGTGGCATTCATCTAATACCACAGCATCTACACCGATCAAAGAAACACCTACATCGCCGATGCGAGTACCATAGAGCATATTCCGAAAAATTTCGGTGGTCATCACCACAATCGGAGCATCTCGATTAATTGAAACATCCCCAGTCAATAGACCCACTGACTCTCGACCAAATTCCGCCCGAAAATCTCGAAACTTCTGGTTGGACAACGCTTTGAGCGGAGTAGTGTAAAAGACCCGACCACCAATTTTGCGCGATCGATGAATAGCATATTCACCAATCAGAGTTTTACCAGAGCCAGTTGGGGCACAGACCACCACCGATCGACCTTGATTGAGAGCATTAATGGCTTGTAGCTGAAACCGATCTAAGTCGAAAGGAAAAGCTTGTTGTAATTCGGTCGTGGAGAGAGCAGCAGATGGCATAGGACAGGAACAGCTTTTGTTTGTATTGTTGCACTGTTGATAAGACAAGTGCCATGATCTGAGGGTTTGCGATCTTCATTTTGTTCGATCATGTCTGACCATCCGCCCCTAAAACAGTTGATTTACGATCGAATCCTCGCCAGCCCTCAACAGCGCATCACCTTTGCTGAATACATGGGACTCACCCTCTACGCACCCCAGCTGGGTTATTACGCGCGTAGTTCTCAGCGGATTGGCAGTCAGGGTGATTTTTTTACTTCGCCACATTTGGGTAGAGACTATGGAGAGCTGTTGGCAATTCAGGTGGCTCAGATGTGGCGGTTGTTGGGTCAACCTCAGCCGTTTACCGTAGTAGAAATGGGTGCCGGTCAAGGTTTGTTGGCCTTGGATATGCTTAGGCATTGGCAGCAGCATCAACCAGAATTACTAGCCAGTCTGGATTATATCATTATAGAGACGGCAACGGCCATGGTGGCCAGTCAGCAGCAGCTCTTAAGTGACTGGCCAGTGCGCTGGTCGAGCTGGCCAGCACTGCCGGATGATGAACTAATTGGTTGTGTGCTCGCCAATGAACTGATTGATGCTCTGCCTGTACATCAGGTAGTAGTGGAGGCTGGGGAGTTAAAGGAGGTCTATATCAGTATCTCTGAGCAGCAGCTCGTGGAGCAAGTGGCCGAGTTATCTACAACTAAATTGCTGGAGTATTTTGAGCAAGCTCATATCGACATCGGTGGCTACGCCGCAGGTTATCGCACGGAGGTGAATTTAGCGGCGTTGGATTTGATTCAGACCATCGCACCCAAGCTACGCCGTGGTTATTTATTATTGATTGACTATGGCTATAGTGCCGATCGCTATTACAACCCAATGCGTGATCAAGGTACCTTGCAATGCTATTACCAGCACCATCATCACAATGATCCTTACGTTCACATTGGCAACCAAGATCTAACTGCCCATGTGGATTTTAGTAGTTTAATTCGTCAAGGAGCAGCGGCTGGATTACAGCAAATTGGACTAACGAAGCAAGGACTATTCTTGATGGCTTTGGGACTATCCGATCGCATCGCTCAAGTCACTAATCGTAGTACTGATGTGATGTCCACATTACAGCAGCGACAAGCCCTTCATCAGCTGATTGACCCCACTGGCCTAGGTGGATTTAGCGTGTTGCTCCAAGGCAAAAATTTGAGTGCTGAGCAGATAGTTTTACAGGGTTTGCAGGTGTTCTAAATTGTCGGGTCAAAATCGTCGGTGAACCAATGCTGAACACCAAAGCCCATGGCACGTTGATCGAATCCTTGCTCCTGTGCCCACTGGATAATCGCACTCTGACCAATCGGACTCTCAATACTAGTAGAGCAAACAACATCTAGCTGTTGCTGGCGAATGAACTCGGCCAGCTGATCAAGATGGCCAGCAATAGCCGGTTTAATCACGAAAATCCCCCGCCAGCCTTGCTGGTAGCAACTTTGCAATCTTGCTAAATTGCTAACCGATTCATCTAAAGCTAGTGGAGTTTGATATCGATCGGCTAGTTTCAGCATGTCTTTTAGATCAAGCAGTGGTTGCTCGATAAATTCGATGTGGGGCAGAGTTTCACAGTGCCGGAGCCAGATAGTAGCTTGCTCGTAGCTGAGACCACCATTAGCATCCAGTCTTAACTTGGCTCCGGCAGGCAATCCTAGTTGCGATAAGATCTCTAATTCTTGATCGATCGACTCCACCCCAATTTTCCATTTAAAGGTGCGATGCCCTTGCGCCCAGAAGGTTTGCCAACTAGTCAGCGCTTTACTGCCGGCGGGTAGCAAAACGCTCCAATGGGGATTGATCGATCGATTCATTTTTCCATCAGTTGCCCAATTTCGACCGTACTTAAGAGCTGCACTCCAAGCAAACTGACAGGCTGGTAAGTGGTCTGGTATCTTAATATCCTCTGTCCACCAACCAGTCAAAGACTGACAAAAATCCTGAGCGGCACTGAACGTCTCGGAATCAAACCAGGGAATAGGTGCAATTTCACCCCAGTAAATATCATTATTAGCTGCTTGTAAACGGATGATCAGACCCTCGCGCACTGACCATTTACCATGGCTAGTTGCTAACGCTTGACGAAACTTACGTTGATATGGGCTATAGGAAAATCGATAATTCAAAATAATAAATACTTACTATTCTTAGGAATTACTATAACTCAAGCTGTATAGGCATTAGAATCAAATTAAGCTCAGAATTAAACCGAATGAAGCCAGCTGACTGCTATTTTTTAGATTGAGAATTGCGATACCAATCATCACAATAAGATGCCCATCCCAATCCCAACAGACCGGTAGCAACCGTTGCCAAAACACTGGAAATAGGCCAACCGATAAGACCTAAGGTATTAATCAGATAGCTTATGGAAAACGTAATCCCTTTAGCCAAAATGTAAGCTATAAAAATGCTACTCAACGTAATGATAAAAAGTTCTGACAAAATTGAACGAAGATTTTTCTGGGCTAGTTCTTCGTCAAAATAAATATTCCAAAGCATGATACACATTGCCACATCAGCAATCGTAATGAATACTTGTTTGGCCAATTCAGTATTCGGCATCGGGTTCAGAACAACCACTCCCGTACCGAATGCTGCCGCTAAGATCACCGTCCCAGCCTTACGTCTTTTATGCTTCACCTGTCCCATTGTAGGTAAAAGCTGTTGACGTTCTTGGCGTTTCGATTGAATCAACAGCTCACTGAGCTGATCAAGTTGTTCTTGCTGCGCCTTAATTTGCTGCTCTTGAGTATTCAACTGACGTTGATATTCGTCTAGTTGATGCTGCTGATCAATCGCCACTTCTGCAACCGGAGTTAGCTGCTTTATTTCTGGCGTTAACACGACCGCTGCTAATTTTTTTTTGCCAGGGGAGTTAGGCGGCTGTGCAGACTGCTTTATTTTTCTCGGCTTGATTTCTTCCATTCCTAGCAGGTCATCGAGCTGTTCCTCAAAAAGCTCGTCTAATGTTCCTGCGGGAACACGCAAAATTAGCGACTGAGTTGGCTCTATTTGGTCTTTTGAATAATCTGTTGTGGTGATTTTCATAGGATGTCATCTTTAAATAAAAGTAGGTTAAACCGAGGGCAGAACTTATCTCAGGCAGTTAGTACCATTGTGAAGATGACATCCTCGCTCACTGACGATCATACACATCCGATAAGTATAGCTGATCCCAAATTGACAGACAAAATTTTATTTTTTTGTCTATAGATATTCACAACAGCTACTCAATTAGGTGCCAATCTGTACATTACCATTTACCACTTGGACAGAATAGATGGCAACATTAACAGTATCGTCATCCAAACATTGCCCAGTGATTAAATTGAAGTTCTGTTTATAAATAGGAGAAGCCACTTTAGGGATGCCGTTACGATCGCCAATAATCCCCCGCGATAGCACAAAGGCTTCACTAAAAGGATCGTAGTTGTCGATCGCATACACCTCCGATTCACCCACCCGAAAAATCGCCACTTGCTGACCAGCGATCAGGGCACAAACACCGGTATTAGGCAGGATGCGGCTGAGAGGGCAAACAGTAGTCCAAGTCATGGTTAACAATGAAGTCATAAGTTGAAATAAAAAGTAATTTGGTGAGGGGGAATGGAAAAAGCGGCAGATGCCCGCCGCCATGATCAAACAGTTGCTAGCAGTTAATGCTCCACACCGGGAGTGACTAAGATTTTTTCATGGTCGTAGGCTGGACGGGTTTGCCCTCGTTCGGCCACCCGCACCAAGCTGGGATCAGGTTGGTCACTATTCACAAAGTGACTAAACCGCTGCAACTTAGCTGGGTCGGCAATGGTTGCTTGCCATTCACACTGATAGGTAGCTACTTGACTAGCCATTTCCGCTTCAAACTCAGCACAGAGACCGAGTGAGTCATGGATCACCACTTGCTTAAGATAATCCATACCACCTTCCAGTTTGTTGAACCAGGTGGCGGTGCGCTCAAGGCGATTGGCCGTGCGGATATAAAACATCAGGAAACGATCGATATATTTAATCAAAGTCTCTCGATCGAGATCCTCGGCCAGCAATTGGGCGTGTTGAGGCTTCATCCCGCCATTACCGCACACATATAAGTTCCAGCCTTTTTCGGTGGCAATAATTCCAAAATCTTTGCTCTGGGCTTCGGCGCATTCGCGGGTACAGCCGGAAACCGCTGATTTAAATTTATGAGGAGCACGAAGACCGCGATAACGCAGCTCGACATCGATCGCCAGACTCACAGAATCTTGCACCCCGAAGCGGCACCAAGTGCTGCCAACACAGGATTTGACGGTGCGCAAGGCTTTGCCGTAAGCATGACCGGACTCAAACCCAGCTGCGATCAACTTTTGCCAAATCTGAGGCAATTGATCAATCCGAGCACCCAGCAAATCAATGCGCTGCGCTCCAGTTATTTTGGTATAAAGACCGAATTCTTTGGCAATTGCGCCGATGGCCATCAGGCCATCGGGGGTAATTTCACCGCCGGGAACGCGCGGAATCACCGAATAGGTGCCGTCTTTTTGGATATTGGCTAAGAACGCGTCGTTGGTGTCTTGCAATCCCACATGAGGTGGGTTCAAGACATAATCATTCCAGGCCGAGGCTAGAATCGAACCCACTGCTGGCTTACAGATTTCGCACCCTTTACCAGAACCATGACGAACCAATAAGTCATCGAAGGTCTGGATTTGTTGCGATCGCACCAACAAATACAAATCTTGGCGGGAATAGGCAAAATGCTCACAGAGATTGTTTTTTACTTCTAGTCCAGCCTTCTTCATTTCCATTTTCAAGATATCAGTAACTAGCGGCACACAGCCACCACAGCCAGTGCCAGCATTGGTAAATTTTTTCACCGCTCCGACTTCCGTAAAGCCATGTTCTTGGATGGCGGTGCAGATTTGGCCTTTAGTGACGTTGTTACAAGAACAGATTTGAGAACTGTCCGGGAAGCTATCCACGCCCATCCCCGCTGGTTTACCACTGCGTTCCGGCAAAATTAAATCTTCGGGATGGGGCGGCAAGACAATTTGGTTTTGAACCAGTTGCAACAGGTTGCCATAGGCGCTAGCATCACCAACTAGCATCCCGCCCAGCAGCTGACTGCCAGTTTCGTTCACCACTAATTTCTTGTAAGTACCAGCGATCGCGTCAGAGATCGCAATTTCTTTTGCTCCGGGCGTGGTGGCAAAGGCATCACCAAAACTAGCCACATCGACCCCCAATAGCTTGAGTTTGGTAGACATGTCCGCACCAGTAAAGGTATTGCTACCTGGTTCGCAAAGGTTGTCAGCAGCGACGGTGGCCATAGTGTAACCAGGAGCTACTAAACCGTAGACCCGATTTTGGTGGAGCACACATTCGCCGATCGCGTAAATATCCGGGTCAGAAGTTTGACAGTGATCGTTAATCACAATGCCACCGCGATCGCCAACCGCCAAGCCACATTGCCGCGCCATTTCGTCGCGGGGGCGAATCCCGGCCGAGAACACAATCATATCGGTCAGTAATTCACTACCATCAGCAAACAGCATTTTCTGGACGCGGCCGTTGTTGCTGACGATTTCGGTGGTGGATTTGCTGGTGTGAATGGTCACACCCAGTTCGGCAATTTTATTTTTGAGGGTTAGACCGCCCATCTCATCCACCTGCACCGGCATCAGACGCGGGGCAAATTCTACTACGTGGGTGGTTAATCCCATATTTTGGATGGCATTAGCGCATTCTAAACCCAGCAAACCACCACCAACAACTACCCCTGTCTGACAATTGGCGGCGAAG
The DNA here is from genome assembly GCA_043755575.1 of Synechococcales cyanobacterium. Lineage (GTDB taxonomy): Bacteria > Cyanobacteriota > Cyanobacteriia > Cyanobacteriales > Chamaesiphonaceae > JAAFHZ01. Next base: position 8,517 of record JAYUSR010000147.1, on the reverse strand, counting down.
GCCAGCATGGCTTCTAAATCATCGATCGTCCGATAAACAAAAGTACCTTCAGTAAGACTGCCTTTGATTGGTGGCACAAAGGGGTAGGAGCCGGTGGCTAAAACAAGTTTGTCGTAGGATGTAACCACGCTATTGGACGAGGTTACGGTTTTGGCCTCTCGATCGATCTCCATTACTCGATCGCCTAGATACAGCTGAATACCATTGTCTTGATAGAAGTTAGGTTCAACTAGCGTAAGATCGGCTACAGTCTTACCCGCAAAAAAACCGCTTAGATTGACTCGATCGTAAGCCACCCGGGGTTCTTCGCAGAAGGTGATCAAGTTCCAATCTTGATAAGCATCCTTGCCCACCATGCGTTCTAGGAACTTGTGCCCAACCATGCCATTGCCGACAACTACCAAATTATGTTTAGTCATATATTGTGATGAGGATCGATGCTTAGAGTCTAATTCTTTTGTGAAGGTTAACTGAATGAACCGAAAATTATTATTAGCAAACCATATTATTTGCCACAAAAAAGTTACTTTTAATGCATTATAGGAGGGATCTGGTTGGTAACAAAGTGTTCGATCGCTTAGGAGTAGTAATCAGTGATAGTAATACAGAATAAATCAACTGAATAGCCGTTAAATAACCATAGCGAATGTGCTGGAGCTTTTTCCTGGAATAGATTTCAGATTATTTAAGAACAGTCAAATATCGAGTCAGTAGCATGAAATACGATAAATTGACTAAAAACAAGGGCATACTGATAACGGTGAATAGTCTATCGAGTTGGAGGAGCATCCCATGTGCGGAATCGTTGGTTACATTGGCACCAAAGCAGCCCAGTCAATTTTAGTATCTGGTCTAGAAAAGCTGGAATATCGCGGCTACGATTCGGCGGGAATTGCCACGATCGATCACGACCAGATTGACTGCATCCGTGCCAAGGGCAAGCTCCAGAATTTACGGGAGAAGCTGACAATTTCCTCTAATCAGTCTCAAATTGGCATTGGCCATACTCGCTGGGCGACCCACGGCAAACCCGAAGAATATAACGCTCATCCCCATACTGATACGGCTCGGCGGATCGCCGTCGTCCAAAACGGCATCATCGAAAACTACCGAGAATTGCGGGATAAATTAAAGTTTCAAGGCCACGAGTTCCGATCGGAGACCGACACTGAAGTAATTCCACACTTGCTAGCAGAATGCTTTAAGCAGGGCGCGACTTCGCTGTTAGATGCGGTACAAAAAGCCGTGCATCAGCTGGAAGGAGCTTTTGCGATCGCCGTTCTTTCTGCCGACTATCCCAATGAATTGATTGTGGCCAGACAGCAAGCACCATTAGTACTGGGCCTGGGCGATGGCGAATACTTTTGTGCTTCTGATACCCCAGCGCTGGTGCAGTATACCCAGACGGTTATACAGCTGGAGAATGAAGAAATTGCTAGGTTGACCACTGAAGGCTATGAAGTCTTTAACTTTAAGGGTGATAAGGTCCGCAAAACTCCCCGCACTCTGAATTGGAATCCGATCGCGGTAGAGAAGCAGGGCTTTAAGCACTTCATGGCCAAGGAAATCTACGAGCAGCCAGCGGTGGTCAGGACTTGTTTAGAAGCTTATCTAGACTTGGACTGGACACCAAAGAGTGGCAAATCGCCGATTAAGCTCGATTTACCGGCAGCATTATTGGAAAACCTAGAGCATATTCAGATCGTGGCCTGTGGCACTAGCCTTCATGCCGGGATGGTCGGTCGCTATTTGTTAGAAGACTTAGCACAGATTCCCACCCATATTCAATACGCTTCCGAGTTTCGGTACTCACCGCCACCTTTAATGGCTAATACGCTAACGATTGGTATTACCCAGTCGGGTGAAACTGCCGATACTCTGGCCGCGATCGAGATTGAACAAAAGCGGCGACAAGGCAAAGAGGCCAAGTATGCAGCGCGGTTGTTGGCAGTTACCAATCGGACAGATAGCGCGATTGCCCGCCTAGTCGGCACCGTGATTGATACCCATGCCGGGATGGAAATTGGGGTGGCTGCGACCAAGACTTTTATGGGTCAGTTGATGGCCTTTTATTTCTTGGCGCTGGAGTTGGCTTATCAACGGCAGACCATCACACCCGCCAGAATGCAGCAAATCATTGCGGGGCTGAAGATGCTGCCGTCGCAGATTGAGATTATTCTGGAAACCCAAGAAAAGTACATCGAAGAGCTGTCCCACAGTTTCTTAGAAACACAGGATGTGATTTTCTTGGGGCGCGGTATTAATTTCCCGATCGCTTTAGAAGGAGCTTTAAAACTGAAAGAAATCAGCTACATCCATGCCGAAGGCTATCCTTCGGGGGAAATGAAACACGGTCCGATCGCGTTATTAGATTCTAAAGTGCCAGTAGTGGCGATCGCCATGCCGGGGAAGGTTTATGAGAAGGCGATTTCTAACGCCCAAGAAGCCAAGGCGCGAGATTCTCATCTATACGGGGTAGTCGCGGCTAACGATAAAGATGCAGCGGAGATCTTTGACAAGGTTTTACCTGTACCAGATGTGGATGAATTGTTATCGCCGGTATTGACAGTGATTCCGATGCAGTTAATGTCTTACCATATTGCCGCTATGCGGGGTTTGGATGTGGATCAGCCGCGTAATTTGGCGAAGTCCGTGACGGTGGAATAGTCAGCGGTGCTGATTCCAGTGGGCATTGATGGCTAGCTGTCAGTTGCAGTGGCTTTGCTATATCATTGATGGGCGGCGCAGACAAAACAGAGCATGAACTATGGGCAACACTTTCGGACATTTATTTCGGATTACCACCTTTGGCGAGTCCCACGGTGGTGGAGTCGGAGTAGTAATCGATGGCTGCCCGCCGCTGCTAGCAATCACTGCTGAAGAAATTCAGTTAGAACTCGATCGCCGTCGACCCGGCCAGAGCAAGATCACCACACCCCGTAATGAAACTGATACCTGCGAGATTTTATCGGGGATGTTCGAAGGCAAAACCACTGGCACCCCGATTAGTATTCTGGTACGGAACAAAGATGCTAGGTCACAGGATTATGATGAAATGGCTCAAAAGTATCGGCCTTCCCATGCTGATGCCACCTATGATGCCAAATATGGAATTCGGAACTGGCAAGGCGGGGGTAGATCTTCGGCGCGGGAAACAATCGGACGAGTAGCAGCAGGGGCGATCGCCAAAAAAATCCTGAAGCAAGTGGCTGGGGTCGAGATTATTGCCTATGTCAAACGCATCCAAGATTTAGAGGCCGAAGTTGATAGCAATACCGTCACCATGGCTGAAGTGGAAAGCAATATTGTGCGCTGTCCTCATCCAGTCTGGGCCGAAAAGATGATCGATCGAATTGAAGCCATTGGTCGCTCCGGCGATTCGATCGGCGGGGTAATCGAATGTGTAGTACGCGGCATGCCCAAAGGTTTGGGCGAACCAGTGTTTGACAGGCTAGAAGCCGACATTGCCAAAGGAGTGATGTCTTTACCAGCCACCAAAGGATTTGAAATTGGCTCTGGTTTTGCGGGTACTCTACTGACCGGTAGTCAACATAACGATGAATTTTATACCGATGAGCAAGGAGAAATCCGCACCGTGACAAATCGTTCCGGCGGCACCCAAGGCGGCATTAGCAATGGCGAAAATATTCTGATGCGGGTGGCCTTTAAACCCACCGCCACGATCCGGAAAGAGCAGCGCACTGTCAATACCGACAAAACAGAAACTACCCTAGCGGCTAAAGGTCGTCATGATCCTTGTGTATTACCTCGGGCGGTACCGATGGTCGAGGCCATGGTCGCGCTGGTGCTCTGTGATCATCTCCTGCGTCACCACGCTCAATGCCATATCTTACGCTAACTTTTCGGAGCATCTTACGTGAATTTTCAATCTGTCATCGCTACTCTTAACCAGTTCTGGAGTGACCAGGGTTGTATGATTGCTCAACCCTACGATACCGAAAAGGGGGCGGGCACCAAAAGTCACCACACTTTCTTGCGATCACTCGGTCCCGAACCCTGGGCGGTGGCCTATGTGGAACCCTGTCGCAGGCCAGGGGATGGTCGCTATGGCGAGAATCCAAATCGTTATCAATACTACTATCAATATCAGGTACTAATTAAGCCCTCACCCAGTGGCATTCAAGAAACCTACTTAGATTCTTTGCGGGCTTTGGGTATCAAAACCGAAGATCACGATATCAGGTTTGTGGAAGACAACTGGGAAGATGCGGCGATGGGTGCCTGGGGCGTAGGCTGGGAAGTCTGGCTAGATGGGATGGAAGTTACTCAATTCACCTACTTTCAGCAGTGCGGCGGGATCGACTGTCGGCCAGTGTCGATCGAGATCACCTATGGTTTAGAGCGGCTATGTCTGGAGCTACAAGGGGTTAATTCGTTCGATAAACTACAGTGGAACGATACTTTCACCTATGCTGATATCTTCCTTCAAAATGAGATCGAACAATCCACTTATAATTTTGAGGCTGCCAATCCAGAATTGTTGTTTACGCTGTTCGATTTGTATCAGCAAGAAGCCAAACAGTTATTGGAGCGCAAGCTGGTAATGCCCAGTTTAGACTATGTGTTGAAGTGCTCACATACTTTCAATTTACTGGATGCCCGGGGGGTAATTTCGGTAACAGAGCGGACTAGGTATATTGGGACAGTGCGTGGTTTGGCGAGGCAAGTAGCTCAGGTTTATGTCACACAGCGCGAAGAGCTAGGATTTCCGCTGTTAGCTAAAGCTAAGGCGTTGAGTTCATCGCCTTAGCCACTTTTAAATCTTACGTTTACCCACCACAGGCATTACCCGTAGGTGTAGCATCTGGATAAAACGTGCGGATGGCTCCAGCTTTCTTCACAAAAACAGCCTGAAAAGGAGCAGCATTGGGGTCAGACACCTGGTGAAGACAGGCTGGTGGCTGTCCGGCACCGGGGTTAAAGACCTTAGATGCTTTTGTGGCATGAATCAGAATTTCTTGAGCATTCAAGACGTAGGAGTAACCTTTAATCGGTGCTTCAGCGATTAAAGTATTGCCTTTAGCAACTCGCGCGCCAAAAGTATAAATCACTCCATCGACCACTTCTTGCTGTGTATCAGCAGCACTATAGCGCCCAGTTTTAGTACCAGACTGTTGTTGAAGCTGTAAGTAACGCCCAGAGAAATGTAGTCCATCTAGAATTGGCACATTATTAGGCCGTCGTTTATCACTAATTTCACCACACAAAATATGCTTAAAACCTCTTTGGCTAAACCATATTTGGACTAAATCATCAGTAAAAGGAGCATCGGCACCTCGATTAGGTTTGATGGTACCTCCAGCAGCATTTTTAAGCTTGCTAAAAACATCAGGGTAATCTTGCAATAATTTTCTAAAGCTTTGCTCACTTACTGGCGCATTAAATCCTGTTCCACACATGGCTAAAACTCTTCGATCGAATGGTTCTAACTGCGGTGGCGGTGGAGTGATATCTTTGGAACTGCCTACCGGGAAGTTGACGGGAATTGGGTTATCTTGATTATCGAAAAAGGGAAGAAGGTTGATGTTGCCTGAACTTGGAGGAGGGGAACTACTAGCTTGAAAATCACCACAACTACTTTTGACCCAGCGTTGACTGGGAATAACGCCAGCAATTTTAAGCAAAATATAGGTGCGTGCTGACGAATTAAACCCCACCGTACTATAAGTTTTGCCTACAACTGTTCGAACATTCCCTGGATTACTACCAGCAATTTTTTTAGGGGTCGGACAGGTTTGAGTGGCGGTAAATGTGCCGGTGGGGGGAATTTGAGCATTAGCTACTGGAATCGACAATGGATCGTTCCGCGCTGCTGCACCAGAGGTAATCGCTGCCACCAAAATAATCGTTAGGCTGATCCAGAATCTGTTCATAAATGTAGTTACCTGTTGGTATTCTCTGGTAAATCTTTTCATCTACTGCTGAGCCGCAGCTTACGTCTTGGCGACAATGGCTATGGCTGTCGCCACCCAGCTTTTTCAAACAGTGGTAGATAGTCGGCAGCAATAAATAAACGATCTTCAACATGAGGAATCGTGTGATACTCCTGCGGGAGAATTAATACATCATCATTCTTACTAAGATCGATCGCCCACCGAGCAGGCAGACGACGCTCTCCTAAAAATCTCAATTCAAATGCTTGTAGTCGCAGTGGGTCTTGACTGTCAAACACACCTATTTGGGACTTTCGAGCCGCTTGCACAAACTGGCGGGCACCACGCAGCACGGAATCTTTAGTAGCGATCGTATTAGCAGTGCCCGGTTTAATTACCGCTGCTAGCAAAGATGCCTCTTTCCGAAAAGGATTGATATTAGGCCAGATAAAATAGGGGTTGACCCAACCGCCCTGAAGCAACCTGGTGTTGTAATCTAGGGGACGTGGATTCGCTTTTTGGTCACGGTTAATATAAGCCAATAGACGGCCAAATCGATCGGTAATTTCGGTACCAAAGGCCAGAAAAAATTGGAAAGTATCATCAGTCATGCCTAATTCGGCAATGTCAGTTTCAATTTGACGCTCTAGTTCCCGCTGTGCCGCCATCACATGGCGAGCATGATTGCTTCCCACGCCCGCCCCTAAATTTGTTTGCAGGTGACTTAAAAGAGTCGGTGAGAGCATTTGGGCAAAATCAGCTCCGGCTGGATCAGCGAAGGGATCTGTCAAAAAAGTATCCCAACGAGGATCTGCGATCGACACAAACTGTTTACCACTATCCGGCAGCCGGAAGCTAATTTCTGGAGCATCTACGCCCAGAAACCGCACCCCAAAGTTCCCCTGGGCACGAACGTTGATAGTATCGCCATCATGAACCTGCTGCTTAACACTACCCGCTCCAGTCCCCTGCATCCCCAGCCCAAAGTGACCAACCGTCAATGTGCTTCCTCCAGCAAGCTGAAGTTCTTCAATTGCTTTTGCCATAGTTTTTGACCTTGTTTATGCTGTCAAATTTGTTTTAATTGCATCAGCTGTCCGTAAAGCCAGAGCAGCGATCGTCAGCGTGGGGTTTGCCGAAGCTCCTGTCACAAAAACACTAGATCCCACTACGTAAAGATTGCGGTGCTCGTGCGATCGACCTTGAGCATTCACTACAGAGGTGTTCGGGTTATTACCCATTCGGCAAGTGCCCATGGGGTGGCCTGCCCCGTTGTAGTCAAAAGTTGGGGCGATCGGATCGACTTCTTCTTCCCCATTCATTTGGTCGAAAATCCGCTTGGCAACACTATATCCATAGGCCAAAGCTTTCTCGGAGTAATCATCTATTCTGAGCGTGATTTTGGGTCGAACCAAATCGAAAGCATCTTTTTCATCGGATAAGGTAACGCGATTATCTTTGTGGGGTAGCATTTCTGTCGAATAGCCAATTCTCACCATCCGCGTAATGCGATCCTCTAAACGGGTGCGGAGGTCTTTACCAAATCGGATACCGGTTTTTTTCTTACCACTGGCATCCAGACCCAGATCTTCGACCATGAGGTTGTCTAAGGATTTGAAGGGGTGTTCTTTGCGCCCCCAAGCATCGTTACCAACCGTCAGGCGAAACGCTCCGCAAATCTCACGAAATTTTCCATCGCGAAACACCTCGATGCTGGCAGTACTTTGAGGCCCACGAAACGGAAAAACTGCCTCCGGAAACAAGCCGGTCACTTCTTCCGCCAGATGATCCATTAAATTCCTGCCCACTTGATCGCTCTGATTGCCTAACGTTGGTGATGATAACCACAGTCGAGGAGTTTCAATACCGTGGGTAGCCAGCACAATAATTTTGCCGGTTAAAGACTGTTCTTTTTTGTCTGGCGTTGACCAATCCTTAAAGAAAACAGTATTAACATCACCATTTTCTTCAGCTTTCAGCCTGGTCACAACAGAGCTTTTCTTCAGAGTTACGCCATTAGCCAATGCTTTTTTTAGGTGAACTGAAGAATCATATTTTGCTCCTGAGGGACAAATCGGAATACAACTAGAGTTCCCTTGGCAAGCCGATCGCCCATCATATTCTTGAGAATTTCTGGCCTGAGGAGTACTCACCACCTGAATAGTTTTGCCGTCAATTACCATGCCATCGATCGCCACCTTGACTTTTTGCGATCCATAGCTTTGGACAATATTTGACATCGGGAAGGGTTGACTACGATAGGCTCCCAGTAAGTTATCCCATTCCGCGTCATTCCCAGAAACGCCCATTGCTTGCTCGGCCTCAACGTAGTAAGGCTCAAGGTCGTCATAAGTGATCGGCCAGTCTTCTCCTACTTTGTATAATGTCTTCAGCTTCAGATCGCTGGGAATAAATCTTGGTGTATTCCCCCGCCAAGACCAGGTGCTGCCGCCTACCATTTTCACCCCGGCACTTTTAAACAAATCTGGGCCTGGCTGCACATAATAGCGATTTAGTAAAAATTTATCTCCACCCCCATCCTGATTTACTGCATATTTATTGCTTTCTAACTTGGCGTAGGGCGAGAGCTGACTTTTGTTGGTCGCTACTGCAAAGGTGGTAA
>JAYUSR010000146.1:0-4571 GCA_043755575.1 Synechococcales cyanobacterium | reverse complement strand
GATTAAACGTCATTCTGATATCACTACACAATTTGGCTTTGAGATTATCCTCAAACGTTTACCCGACTGAGCTTATCGATAATGGTGCAAGATCTGAGATACCCTTTGTTTTGGCTATCTTTGTCCGCCCTTCGCCAGCACACCAGATATACCCTCGACACCATGCGATCGCTCCAAGCTTTCATCAACGATGCCTTGCAGTCAATGGTATTGATGGATTCGTGGAGGGTAGGGAAAGGCATGGGGACTTGAGCGATCGCATCGTTTCATTGTGATCAGTGCTTATCGTAGAGGGCGTTTTCTTGGCGCTGGTTGGTTTCTATAGATCGTTTGTGTGATCCTCAGTGATTGATACCACTGAAATCGTGTTTGCTGTTGTTGGCTTATCGATAATGGTGCAAGATCTGAGGTATGGTTTACTATCATAAAAGATTAATTTAATTGACACCGTACCCAATATTCTGAAAATTATGCAAAGTCACATCTTTCAGGGTATTCGGTAGTACGTTGTTGCCGTAGCCAGAGATAAAACTAAAATCATGAGCAGTCAAAGCAATTTTGGCGTTACGATTATTACCCTGTGTAGTCTCATCTTTGGTGTAGGTTTACCTGAAGCCTTAGCAAAGCCAGCTGATAACTACATTGGAGTGGGTATCAGAGGAGGGTTGGGCGATGACACTGACGCGATCATTAACGCTAAATTCAAGATCACTGATTTTGGAGGAGTTAGCCTTTCAGGAAGACCTGCTATTTTTTTAGGTGATTACACAGAGTTCCGATTCTTCCTCACCGGCGAAAGAGAAATTGCTCCGGGTTGGTCACCTTTTTTAGGGGGAGGAGTAGCTACTAATACAGACAGAAGCGGAGAGATAAATCCCACGTTGACAGCTGGATTGGACATTCAAGTCAGTGAACGATTTGTACTTCAGGTTGGTGGAAACATAATTTTTCAGTCTAACGATACAGACAAGGAACTAACCGCTACTGTAAACTACCTGTTCTAATTCCAAAAGTCCAAAACTTTTCAACATCAACGTTTTCCAGTTACCCAAGTGATAGATGACTTCAGTTGTGTTTGAGGCGATCGGGTATCAAGTGACAGCATCATTCCAGTAGAAAGGGCGCAGTTGTCTGAGTTTTAGAAACTGCCAAGTTTGATTTGGTTCTGAGCTGGGCACGGCAATTTCTACATCTAGACCCCAAAAGGCCAACCGTTCTTGGCAGACTCCACAGGCTGGTAAAATCTTGAATTTGCCAGTGGTAGCTTCCCAATCAATACAAACGGAAGCGACTACGGGTTCATTGAGTTTGTGTGCTTCGCAAATTGCACCAGTTTCGGCACAGAGACATGCAGAGTCTAAAACTGCTTCGGCAAAAACACTGGTCAATATCCGCCCAGTAGCAGTTCTCAATGCTGCTACACAAGCATCTTCGGCAGGGAAACGATTCTTGGCTAGTTCGATCGCTGCATCAATTAACTGTCGATCAAGGTTTTCTTCTAGCATAAGTTTCTCAAAATATTTACAGAACCTTAAGAACGTTGTCGATCACCTGTAGAATCTCTAACATCTTACGAATAATCAGTGTAACCTGAAGGCTTGTCGTCAAAGCCCAGATTCTAAAACCAAAGCTCAGGTGGAGGCCAAGGAATTTGCAGCTTACAATTACAGCGATGCTCGCTCTCATGCCACCGTTGTCCTAGCCCACAGCACAACCATCGTACCTTGGAGAGATGCAAGGAACTATCTGCTGTCCACTTCCCCAGAGTTAGCTGGCGAGATTGCAATAGAAACCTAGTTTTTGGTGGTTAACACAGTACTTGTTGTCGCTTTCTTGACTGACCATATCCCGTAGGGCTTCGTTGGATTTTGGCGGAGTCGATGGTGGTTGTTGGGATTCGTTGGGGAATTCCACTACTTTGCCCAACCCTTGATCGCCCAAGGTTCCAAGGACATCAATGCTTACCAGAGCGAGGGATGCGGTGTTGCGTGGGTTACGGAGGAGCCATTGGGGTGTTGCGGTTGGCGAGGGTTTCTGTGGAGTCGATGGGCTTTGGGTTAGGTGAGGGAGTTGCGAGTGATTTGACCTGCTATGGCTCAGTCGATTGAGGTCTTTCGTATCTGATCAAGCTGCCACAAGGGATAGTACCCCAACAAAGGCTAAGATGAAAAGGAGCATTTCCGGTTGGCACCTGTATGAAGATTCTGCACGGCACATGGATTCCCCACTCCGGTGAAGAGTTTATTCAAGAAGGAAGCTTCTGTCTATGGGTAGAAATTGACACACCCTCCAAACAGAGGAAAAGTCGTTCGAGAGATCGACATCCCCAGCAATTGAGCAAAGATGATTTATCAAAGTTTTTACTTGACGAATTAGGTCTGATACCACTTAAAGACAGTTCGATCGATCGAGAGATTACTACTAAGTACTTTATCCTGCCCAGCACTAATGCCCAGCCTTTACCATCCCTAGAATTAACCCGCTATCTGGAAACAGAGTCTCCAGAACCCACAACCTGGAAAAGCTGGGCGATCGACTGTTACCTGATAGGTTCCATTGTCAAAACCCTCAACAATATCCATTTCTGGTGCTTTTACCACTCCTCAGAGATACAATTCGGCTCCGATCTACTTTTTTGGTATCACTATAGTCAGTCTTTCCAGGAAGTTATTCGCAAGGATCGCTACATTCCAGCATTGAAGTACCGAGAAAATTCTATCCCCAAAAGCAAGGGTAACAAGAGTACTGCTATTCACGAAATCTACCCTGGCTGGGAAATTATTTCCGAAGCCTACGAAACCAAAATTCGACAGTATGTTGATTATCTACCAGTAGTCTGTACTGGCGGATCAGATGAATCTGTCGCAGCGTTGGAGTTTTACGATCCAGAAACCTTGTTACGCCATTTTTCGGAATGTCTGCTTCAGCAATCGATCACTAGCACTCCAATTCCGGCAGCTTTTACCAAAAAGATTTTTAATTCCAGCTTATTAACTGGCTGTTTAGAACCACCAGTCAGTAAAAATGCACCCTGGACTTTTGCCCAAGCGATCGAGATCTACAAACAATGGTAAACTTGGCGGCAAAAAATAGTCACAGCCCAAAATAATTCTAATTTTTATCTCTGTTTCCAGCTAGAAGAAGCATCAGTTCAATCTCCTGACAATTGGCAAATTAAATTCCTGGCTGCTGCTCAAAAAGATCCTTCGACAAAGCTGGCATTGAGTGACTATTGGGAACTAAGTCCTAAGGCCAAAAAGAATCCTCAAAAACAGTTCGGTACAGATTTTGAAAAGGATTTACTACTTAACTTAGGCCATGCAGCCCAAATTTACCCGCCAGTTTGGCAAGGATTAGAAACCGACAAACCGGTAGGATTTTCGCTGAGCGTTAATGCTGCCTTTGAGTTTTTATCAGAGACGGCCTGGGTTTTAGAAGATGCTGGCTATAAAGTTATCGTTCCGGCTTGGTGGACTCCACAGGGTCAAGCTAGAGCAAAGCTACGTCTAAAAGCTTCACCTAAAAAAGTGGGTAGTAGCAAAGCCAGTAAAGGCTTAATGCAGTTGGATAATCTGATTGACTACCACTATGAACTAGCGATTGGAGACGAAGCCATTACCTCCCAAGAATGGCAAAAGTTAGTCGAGGCCAAAGCACCCCTCGTCCAATTTCGAGGACAGTGGATGGAGTTGGATATTGCCAAAATGCAACAAATGCTCCAATTCTGGCAGACCCATCAGGACACTCAACCGGAATTGACCCTCTTGGAGTTGATCCAAAAAAACGCTGCTGCTGATAAAGAACTGGAAGTCGAACCCGATGCGGCTTTAACGGCAATGATGACTAATTTACATGATCCTAGTCAATTGGAGCCGATCGATAATCCGTTACTATTACAAGCCACCCTCCGCGAATATCAAAAGCGGGGAGTAGCCTGGATTCAATATCTAGAGCGTTTAGGTTTAAATGCTTGCTTGGCTGACGATATGGGCTTGGGCAAGACCATCCAAGTTATTGCCGCTTTAATTAAAGAAAGAGAAGCAACCAAGAAAATTGCCCCCACTTTATTAATCGCGCCTACTTCTGTTGTGGGTAATTGGAATAAAGAGATTGAAAAATTTGCGCCCCATCTCCGTGTAACCATCCATCATGGAAGCGATCGCACCTCCGAGTTAGCAGCCTTTAAAACTAATAGTAGCAAGAGTGATCTCGTAATCACCTCCTATACCCTCGCCCGAAAAGATAGTAAATTACTCCAAGCAATGACCTGGCATCGGATTGTCATTGACGAAGCCCAAAATATCAAGAATCCGGCGGCGGAACAGACAAAGGCTATCTTAAAACTCCAAGCTACACACCGTCTGGCTTTGACCGGCACTCCGGTAGAAAATCGTCTATTAGATTTATGGTCAATTTTCAACTTCCTCAATCCAGGTTACTTGGGCAAAGAGGCTCAGTTCCGCAAATCCTTTGAAATCCCTATTCAAAAAGATCATAACCAAGTTCAACTCAGATCTTGCACCATTATCGATAAGCTCAGTCGGGTAAACGTTTGAGGATAATCTCAAAGC
>JAYUSR010000145.1:0-14967 GCA_043755575.1 Synechococcales cyanobacterium | reverse complement strand
GAAGAATCTAGGCTAAACTCTAGTGATTAAACGTCATTCTGAGATCACTACGTAATTTGGCTTCGAAATTATTCTCAAACGCTTACCCAACTGGGCTTGTCGATAATGGTTCAAGATCTGAGATCACCTATTTCTAATCGTTATCCAAAGATTTTTAGTGAAGCGATCGCATTATTCAAAGTTGCACTAGGTCGCATGGCCTGAATGGTTTTCACCTTGTCTAGATGATAGTAACCACCAATATCCATGGGTTGTCCCTGAGCTGCATTCAACTCCGCCATAATAGTTGCTTCTTGACTACTTAACTCCTGCGCCAACTTGGCAAATTTGGCCTTCAGTTCTAGGTTCTGATCCTGCGCTGCCAAAGCCTGTGCCCAATACATTGCTAAATAGAAATGACTACCACGATTATCTAACTCTTGAACTTTTGAGGCAGGAGATTTTTCCCGATCTAAATACTGACCACTAGCCTGATCCAAAGTAGTCGCCAAAAGCAGCGCATCAGGGTTATTCGTCTTCTGACCCACATCCTCCAACGCCACCGCCAAAGCCAAAAATTCACCCAAGGAATCCCAGCGCAAATGGCCTTCTGTCACAAACTGTTGCACATGCTTAGGAGCTGATCCACCCGCACCCGTCTCAAACAAACCACCGCCCGCCAATAGGGGTACGATCGATAGCATCTTGGAGCTGGTACCCAATTCCAAAATCGGGAATAAATCTGTCAAATAATCCCGCAACACGTTTCCTGTTACCGAAATCACATTTTTGCCAGCTTTAATCTGTTCGCAAGTAAAGCGCATCGCTGCTACTGGCGAGAGAATTTGAATATCTAATCCCGCCGTGTCGTGATTCAGCAAATACTGATTCACCTTCGCAATCAAATTAGCATCATGAGCGCGATCGATATCCAACCAAAAGATCGTTGGGCAACCCGTCGCTCTGGCTCTCTTCACCGCCAGTTTTATCCAGTCTTGAATCGGTAAATCTTTAGTTTGGCACATCCGCCAGATATCACCCTGGGTGACTGGATGTTCCAATAAAGTCTTCCCCGCAGCATTTACCACTTGCACTATGCCATCTACCGGAATTTCAAAGGTTTTATCGTGAGAACCATATTCCTCGGCTTTCTGTGCCATCAAGCCTACGTTCGCCACGTTTCCCATCGTGGTGACATCGAAAGCGCCCTGCTCTTGGCAAAACTGAATACATTCTTGGTAGATAGTTGCATAACAGCGATCGGGAATCATCGCTTTCATATCGTGAGCCTGACCATCGGCACCCCACATCTGGCCAGAAGTCCGAATTGCCGCTGCCATCGAGGCATCAATAATTACATCACTGGGCACATGCAGGTTGGTAATTCCTTTGTCAGAATTGACCATCGCTAGCCGGGGCTGCTCGGTATAAATTGCTTGAATATCAGCTTCGATCGCTGCTCTCTCTGCTGCTGGTAAAGATGGAATTTTGGCATACACATCACCAATCCCGTTATTGGGATTCACTCCCAGTTGGGCAAAGGTAGCGGCATATTTGCTAAATATCGCTTGGTAATAAACCGTGACGGCGTGCCCAAATAAAATCGGGTCAGATACCTTCATCATCGTGGCCTTGACATGGAGCGACAGCAGAATATCTTCAGCCTTGGCCGCTTTGATTTCCTGTTCATAAAAAGCCCGTAAAGCCTGGATCCTCATCACCGCTGCATCAATGATTTCCCCCACCGTCACGGCTGTCTGCTTTTTCAATACTGTTACCGTGCCGTCGGTGGCCACTAGCTCAATTTTGACCGACCCTGCCTCAGTTAACACCGCCGACTGCTCGCTGCCATAGAAATCACCACTGTCCATATGGGCAACGTGGGTCTTAGAATCTTTGCTCCAGGCTCCGACTCGATGGGGATTTTTTTGGGCGTACTGTTTTACTGCTGCTGCGACCCTGCGATCAGAATTCCCTTCCCGCAACACTGGGTTCACTGCGCTCCCTAGAATCTTTGCGTACCTTAATTTAATCGCTGTTTCTGCTTCGTTCTGAGGTGTTGCTGGATAGTTGGGAATATCGTATCCCTGTGCTTGTAACTCTTGAATCGCCGCCATCAATTGAGGCAACGAAGCACTGATATTGGGGAGCTTGATGATATTGGCTGCTGGAGTTGTGGCTAGTTCACCTAAGAGCGCTAGGGCATCGGGCTGCTGTTGCTCTGCTGTCAAACCTTCCGGGAAACTGGCGATGATCCTTCCAGCCAGGGAAATGTCACTTGTTTCGATTGTCACATTGGCTGTCTTGGTAAAAGCCTCGACGATCGGTAAGAAAGAGTAAGTGGCCAAAGCCGGAGCTTCATCGGTAAAGGTGTAGACGATTTTAGAGGGTTGAGCAGTCATGAATTTTCCTTCGGCTGAGTTGATGTCGCGCTGGTTTGGGTCGTGATTTTTGGCAGGATGGCTGATTTGGTAGTATTTTGGCCTGAATTTACAGAACCTCTAAATACTCATTTTTGCATTGCTGGTGAACTTGTGAACACTAAATATTTGGATGCAACCCAGCTTAGATGATAGTTTGTGGTTTTTTCTGAAACGAATCATGCAGTTTTGAAATTTTGTGATCTGGAGATTTTAATCTCTACTAAATTAATACAATGATGGAGATTCTGAACTTTATTTTCTGTGTTAGGCAAGTACTGAAGTCTTCAAAGATTTTGTAGGCAGCATGAAGCTACCAAATTCCACCACTGATAATATAGAAAATATATCGATACTAGTTAAGCCGCAAATGATATCAATGTTGGTGAAAGCTGCGACCTTTTTACCAGCCACTAAATAGCTACCATCAAACAGCTTGATATTCACCAAACCTGCTGGCTCATGGCATATTGTGCCCACCACTCCACCTTGTTCATAGATTGCTGCCACAAGTCTGATCGGCAATCAGAGCCAATCAGCTCGTTACTAGACTTATTGGGTTTATGGTTATCGGCTGACTTTTCTAGAACGAGATGATCGGGTGATAACGACAAATTCACTACATAGCTAAACTATCTTCTACATGCATCATGGAAGACAGCTGCTTTACTCCTCTTTGCAGATGACGAGTCACTGTCATGGGGCTAACCCCAATCTTTTTGGCGGCTTCCTTACGGGGCATCCCCTTGATATAGACGTATTCGATCGCTTGTTGCGTTTTGACCTCTAATTGATTAATCATGCCTGCTAGCTGCTGACATTCTTCGTCTACATATTGACGCTGTTGTTCGCGGGTGTCCGGCAGACTATCACCTAAAGTCACTGGGCAATCCATCAGGTGACTGACCGTAGCATCGAGGCTCAACGTTTGGCGATTGTGATCAGCTGATTGGGTTTCGCCCCATTCTTGAATGGTAATTTGTAGCGCATCAGCAATTTCAGCATCGGTGGGCTTCCGATCAAGAATTAAGGTGAGATGCTGCCGCATTTTTTCGCCTTCTCTTTTGAGTTCTTGCCAACGGCGAGGAATTTTCACTACACTGCTTCGATCGCGTAGAAAGTGGAGGATTTCGCCGCGAATGTAGGGGACGGCAAAGGAGCTAAAGGCACAGCCTTGATAAGGATTAAAACGCTCGATCGCCCGAATTAGACCTAAGTAGCCAATTTGTTCTAAATCTTGGTAAGTTTCTACGCACTGGCGGCTCAACCGATGGGCCACTTGTCTCACCAAACCAGCATTGAGTAAGACTAATTTGTTACGGACGGCAACGCTCGGTTTGGCGTGATAGGCCGTCAACAAAGACATTGATGCAGTAGTACGATTTTCCGAAGGATTAGCAGCAGTGTTTGGAGTGGCCATTGGGTGGGAAGCGGATGCGATGTTTATCGAACATTTACATCTTCGCCAAATAGCCCTAGCGGCAACAGGGTTGATCTACGGATCTTCCCAAAACTGCTGACTTTATTACTCAGTAAATCCACGGAATTAGAGTTTTGCGGCTAGTGCGGAAAACCCCTTTTCCCCATCAATGCTAAATTAAAGCAAAGCTCTATCTTTGGCACCATGACTAATCTAGGTAACGTCCGCGATCTTTACCAACAAGTAATTCTGGAGCATTATAAAAAACCCAATCACAAAGGCACCACTAATCCGATCGATCGATATCAAAAAGGTCACAATCCTTCCTGCGGCGACATGATCGAACTAACCCTGCAACTGGATGGCGACAACATTGTTGATGTCAAATTTACGGGTGAAGGTTGTGCGATCGCGATTTCCTCAGCAGATTTGATGGCCGGAGCGCTGCGCGGTAAAACGGTAGCCGAGGCCTTAAGCATGGTTGAAAATTTCCAAGGCATGATGCGCGGCGAAGTAGAATTCCCCCATGACCTGCGTAAGCTGAATGTTCTGAAAGGCGTGGCGCAGTTTCCAGTGCGAATTAAGTGTGCTAACCTGAGCTGGCATACCTTACGGGCGGCGTTGCAATCCGCAAACAGGGAAGCAACCGCAGATTTTGTCAGTAATGAGGCTGAAGGCTAATGTTTACCCCTGCATCGATTCTGGAATATGGCAAGTACAGTGCGATTGCGACGATCGCGATGGCTCTGCTCATGATTATTGGCCTGGTGGCTAAATGGGGTTTTCGCTTTCGGTTGGTGGGAGTCACTGGTTTTATGATGGTGCTGACCGTGGGACTATTTGGACTGGGACTGGGTTTTGCCCCTCGATCGGCTTTGCCGGGAGCAAGTCGATACTCGCTCATTTATGACAACGGTAACAGTCAGGTGGTAATTGCGGTGGCTGATGCCCATCTGACTTACGAACAAACTGAGGCCACGCTGCGCCAAGCTGCTAATGATCTCTATTCTTATGGGCGGGGTGGAGCAGCTGATGGCAAGATGCATGTGCGATTACGGACGATCGCTCATCCTCAACCAGGTGTATCGGAACCTTTGTACTTAGGAGAGGTGACTCGTGATTTGACTAGTCGCGATCATGCTGAGTTGAACATTGTGATCGATCGACAACAGTTAGCTAAACTGTAAGAATTATAGACAATTGGAAAAAGCATTAGCGAGGCCAATTTATATGAAAACTTCGCCATTAGTCAAAACCTCTAATCCCCAGGTGGCCATAAATACCGCGATTCCAAAGCGCAATCCGACGATCGAGGACTTTCAGTTTCGGGATGGTTTGCCAACAGCAGAAGAGTTACCAGATTCAGATGGAAAAGCAGTGGATAGCGAGCTACAAGAATTAATTCCAGGGTTGCTAAAGGCGATTCTGTTGGATCTGTGGCGCGATCGACCCAATTGGTTGTTCAGTATCGATATGGGTTTTTATTATCACCCAGATCAGCCAGCAATTGCACCTGATGGTTTCTTGAGCTTGGGGGTAGAAGATATTGATGATGAATGTTTGCGCTCTAGTTATGTGCTGTGGGATGAGAAAGTAATTCCTTTATTCGCGCTGGAAATTATTTCCAGAACACCTGGTAAAGAACAGACTAAAAAATTTGAGATTTATCAATCAATTGGGATCTTGTATTATCTGGTCTATGCCCCACTTCGCAAACGCAAAGCTAAATTTCAGCTCTACAAGTTAATTGATGGTGCATATGTTTTGCAGAGTGATGGTCAGCAACCTTATTGGATGCCAGAAATCGGTCTAGCGATCGGCTCGGAACAGCGGCTCTATCGGCGGAGTCGGCGTGAGTGGCTCTACTGGTATGACCAAAACAATCTCCGCTACCCAACTCCCACCGAAAGGGCAGAAGCTGAATTCAAACGTGCTGAAACTGAATCCCAGAGAGCTGAAGAGGCATCCCAGCAGGCAGAAGCTGCATCCCAACGGGCTAATCTGGCGATCGCAGCACAGACGGCGGCGGAACGAGAAAATAATGTTTTGCGGCAGCGACTACGTGATTTGGGGATAGATCCAGATGCATAATCACTTCCCAGTGAAGACTTAGATATCTAGATCAGGGGGTGAATCAAGACTGTTTATTTCACTAGACCTCGAAAGCGGACAAATCCATAAGCACCGACAGGTTGATTACTAAGGTTAACAACAATAGCTCCGTTGTCATTGGGTAGAAACTTAGTCGGATCGGTTGGGAAAAGTGGATCTTTGCCACAGTTAATCTTTGGATATACGGTGTTTGGTTCGATCCCTGGGGGAAAGTAACGGGCAAAATCACCATCAGCGGCATTGGTGTAGTAATCAAGTGTGCTGCCAAGCTGAACGGCAATACCGCGAGCAGCACCGTTAGGATTGGCGGCAGTGTTTGTAAACGTATTTAGACTAAAAGTTACATTGCCAGGAACTCGATCGCACAATAAGACATTATTGGCAGTACTATCGCCAGCGGACAGGAAGTAAATGGTGTAATCGATCGAGTCATTTGGTTTGACGTTGCCACCGTTGGTAGTTCCGAGCAAGAAGCCCGTAGCGGCATTCGGCCATTTGTCAGTGTCTGGGGGAGTCACTGCCGGACTACTAATGACATTATCGTCATAAGTATTGAAGTGTTCATAGCCAGCGATCGACTCGCCAGTAGTCTTACTTTGTAAGTCATTAATTGCCGTAATGCGTTTAACTAATAGTACGTTGGGGTTGCTGGTAGTAGCTGCTCCATTATTGCTAACTCCCACACTGGTGATTCGGTTAACAGACGGCACTGTCGTTGTTGCAAAAGTATCTGTATCACGAGTAGGCAAAGCTCCAGCGCAGCGCGTAGGAGAGGCTGAGGCAGCTCCACTAGTTGTGGGTTCCCAACAGGCACTGGTGTGTGCGGCTGTTCGACCATTAGGAGTCAAACTAATGGATTGTCCCTTTACTGATCCCAGTAAACTTGTATAAGTGCTATCCCATAGATTAAGCGCAGGTGGAGGGGACACATTAATGGCATTATTTGCACCATAAGTCACATAATCAACAAGGCGCGTTTGGCTATCATATAGCCAAATATCGTCACCATTATCATTGAGCTTGGGGCTATTGCCGAGCCATGCTTGAAATGTCGGTAATGCCCCTGTAATTTGAGTATTAGTATTACTAAAAGAACCAATCCAAATCACGGCATATTGACCGGGCTGCAAAATAGGCGTGCCAGATGTTGTCACTCCTGATCCTAGTGGATTTCCAAAGATAAAAGGGGCGGCGGAATTCGTGATACTTCCAGCACCATCATTAGCATTAGTACTAGTATCAATAAGATTGCTATCAATTAATTTCCAGCCACTCAAATCGACAGATGTAGAGGAAGCATTATAGAGTTCAATAAATTCATCATTGCCAGCAATACTATTTGCACCAGACTGTGAATAAAAAACCTCGTTGATAATGATTTTGTTTCGATCGGGTGAAACAACATATTCTCTAGTAGCTAGAACAGTAGCGGTGGTTGCGTCAATAGCACTAGTCTGAACTTGGGGCACACTATCAGCAGGGACGACAATACCAGTGGGTAAATTGGTTGTGGTTCGATCGACATTATCAGTTTTAACCCCTGCTGCCATTAATCCGGTGCCAGTTGCGATCGATTGATTGCTAAGAATAGTAGATGCTGGAGTTAATGCATTAATTTTGATGGGGATAGTAACAGTGATGATCCCACCTGGTAACAGGGTAATCGGGCTAGCCAAGAGATTGTTGTTGCTTGCACCTGGAGTCCCTGCGCCTGTATAGCTAGTATTTTTTGTAGGTGCAGTAGATCCTTGAGCAGTATTAATGCTAATAGTTTGAGCACCAGTACTAGTTATCGGTGCATTTGTTAGTAACGAATCTGTAATCTGAAAATTAGGGATACTAGTTGTTGAACTATTATTGATATAAGATACTGTCCAAGTCAGAGTATCACCAGCAGTAATTGTGGCACTATTATCGGCATCCACAGTGAGCTTGACCGACTTAAATCCCTGTGGGGGCGTAACCTGAACGGGTATTGTAGCTGGAACATTATCAGTGGTAAGTAGGGTTGAATCGATTTGAACATTACCAATATGTGCGATCGCGCTATTAGTATAAGTGCCCTCGGTATTGGGGATAGTAGCCTGAAAGGTCAAATCTCTAGATCCGCCAGCCGGAATTATAAAACTACCTGCCCAAGTTCGATTTTGTCCAGCGGCAGTGGGATCGGCGATTGTCAGGCCATTAAATGTAGATGTACCCGATACAACGGTAACGCCAGTAGGCAAGGTATCCATAAAATCTTGGACGATCGCACTTTGACTACCGGAGTTGTTCAGCCGAAGAGTGTATGTCACCGTGCCTCCAGCCACCAGTTGGGATTGACTGACTAGTTTTTGGAGCTGAAGTTTGCTATCAACGGTACCGATTTGCTGGATACTTGCAGTATTAGTATAGCCACTAAGATTTGTATGTTTGCCACCAACCTGTGCTGCTGGACTAACTTGAGTAGGTTGTGATGTTGTTCCTACTGCTCGGAATTTGAAATTAGTTGTATAGTTACTCGTAATATTAGAAGAGAAAGATAGGATATCTTTTAACGGTGAAGATGTTCCGAGCGTAATATTTGTTTCAAATAGTTCAAATTTATTGGCTGGCCAATCAGCATACGTTGCTGGACTCAAATAGATCGTACTTGTCTGAGCAATGTTTCCAGTGTTCGCCTGAGTAATTTCAATAGTAACAATCCCGCCCAGTTCCGGTGTTTTCGGTTCAGTTACAATAGCGTTTACTTGATTTGAATTTGCCTGAATTGTTTCTTGGATATTCGTAAAAGCAAATGCCTGGGATATGAGTTGAGTACCTGATTGATTGGGATTTCCTTGATAGACATCAATATTATGGGAATCTGAGATGTTTAAAGATTGTCCCTGACTGAGAATGCTTCCTGAATAGACGTAGAAAAATGCCGTCTTGGTTTCATTTGGAGCCATCGCACCCAGTTGGACGAGACCGTCCTCATATTGAGCAATGGTTATATTGCCCCCGGCAGTATAACCAGGCATATTGCTTAATTTGACCCAAACATTGCTGCGCGGTGTTCCATCATTCGTAATCTTGTAAGAAATATAGTTGCCACGCATCTGTGGGGTAACATCTTGATCTATATAAAAAGTGCTGCCGGATGTACGTAAAACGGTAGGTGCTGCCCAAGCAAAGTCTCCCCACAAGACCGCCAATGCCATCACAGCGATCGATCCAACATTGCCAAATAACCGCACCAGGATCTATCTGGTGAGCTGAGTTAAGGAGCTATTTTTATTCATGGTTGGGGGATCGATCACGTGTGGTTTTGCATGGAGTGATGATACTTTCTGTGATTGATTCGGTATTGGCGAAGCTACTGATAGAACGCAATGAGTGCCGAATCGATCGAGCCATGCAAATTCAGCGGATAGAAATAATACTTAGGTTTATTCTGCCCACGATTGATAGAATTGCTATCAGTTGGATTCTAAAGATCTAAAAAAGGGAGCAAATAGTCACATTCGCTCCCTGTGGAAATCACAATCAAGATCTGCTCGATCGATAAGTGATGCTGCCATGATGAAATCGAAAAGTATGGATAGATTATGATAGAGTCCCACGATTCCTTCGAGTCAGTTTGTTGGAAAATTTCTTACTCAAATACGATCTCGCGATAGACTTGCTCGATTGGAAAACTAAGCGCGATACTTTTTAGCTCTACGATATCACCAGCACGATAGTTGGTAATTACCCACTCGTTTGAATCATTTCGATGATAAAGATCGATCGCGATCGATTTGGCACTAACCAACACATAATCTTGTAAAACCGGATTGCGATGGTATCGATAAAACTTATCACCACGGTCATAAGCCTCGGTGCTATCAGATAAAACTTCGACGATCAGACATGGATAAGCAATGTATTGAGTATTGTTTTTATCTCTCTTGTCACAGGTCACGCTTGCATCAGGATAGCTATAGTCATCAGTTTCTAGGATGTTAATTCTGGCATCAGAGTTTAACGTTTTACAGCCACTACCATCTAAGTGATTATTCAACATAGAAGTGATTTTGATGGCAATTTGACTATGGTTAATCGTCCCACCAGTCATGGCATAAACTTCGCCATTAATATATTCATGACGCTCTAGCTGTTGTTCTTCCCAAGCAAAGTACTCTGCTGGTGTGAATCGAGGAGAATTATCTTTTACAGCAACCATCTTCAAAACCTGGCATTAAGTTAAGGTTATTATATTTTACAGCGCGCGGAAAGCCACAATCGATGAACGGCGAGTGTCCAGATTCACCTCGTCTGTGACTTTTATTATATAGTTTCTGTAGAAACTAGAGTAGAAGTAATACCGCAGCACAGTACTTAATTGAAGTGATTCAGGGTGGTAACAAAACGCCACAGTCTCTTTCTATTGATCTAATCTACTCGTGCTCGAAAGCGAACGTAACCATAGCCAGTAATCGGACTTCCTGTCAGTGGATCAGGCTTAGTTATAGTCCCTATCTTAACTACGATTGCCCCTCGATTGTTGGCAGTTGATCCGATAGCAGTTACCACACCAGAGCTATCAAATTTCTTGCAAATTGTCGGAGTATTGGGATCGGATGGGGGATAATAACGACCGATGTCACTATCTGCAACATTAGTTAGCTCTGTTGTTTGGTTGTTAGTAAAGAGTGTAATGCCTCGTTCCAAGCCATTAGAACTATAAGAATAAGCATTAGACACAAAAGTCTGATGATCGGGTACCAAATCACAGATTGAGACATTTGTGGCATCAGTATCACCAGCAGAGAGAAAATAAATAGTATAATCGACTTCATCTTGAGGCTTAATAAGACCACCATTGATCGCGCCTAATAAAAATGTGCTGCTATCGCCGAGAATAGTTCCTGGCCATTTATCAGTTGCCTTTCGGGGAAAAGTAGCCGTCGGAACAGCATTTTTGTTATCATCATAAGGATAAATAATGTCATCTTGGTAGGCATTCAGAGAAGAACCATCCCTCTTTGCTAGCAATCCATTAATAGCTGTAACCCTTTTAACCAGTAGAATATTAGGACTATTAGCAGAACTATTAGCAGTGAATGGCATAATTGCAGTGGCAGGTGTGGAATCTGCTTTACTGGCAGCATCGATCGCAGCATAGGTGAAGCTAACAGTAATATCTCCGTTATCGGGATCGATCGTTAGTTGACTTGGATCATAGTTTGCAATCGTCTGTCCGGCAGTCACTGCGGTTGGTACATTGCTAGCATTGGGATAGTACAGGGTGCCATTCGTCGGCAGTGTCACAATCTTAAAACTCTTTCCTGTGCCTAAGACCCCATCTTCCGGATCGGTTCCCGCTAATGTAGGAACTTGCACCGTCGTAGTACTGCCAGGATTTGTCTGCGATGCTGAGGTTAAGTCAGTGCTGTCTGGTAGTTGCTCAATGCCAAAGTTTTTGTCGGTGACGTTGGTAGTGCCAGTATTAAAGCTTTGAACCGATGAAGTCGGCAGCGTACTCACCCATCCACTAGTTATAGTAGAGGCTGGAAAAGTCACTCCTGAGCTAGGTTGCGTTATTGAGAGTAAGACTTTTACCTCAGTACCCAGTAACACATTATTAAAGTTGTAAATTCCTGTTCCATCGGCGACTGGGACAACTTGGAGAACAGTATTTGAGTTGTCGGTGAGGACTGCATATAGATTTGTACTGACACCATTAGTCAGGGTATCCGTACCGACATCACTATTATTTAGGATGCCATCACCATTGGCATCGTCAAAGACTGTACCTGAGATCGTACCTAATGAGGAGGCATCAACGACATTTACTGTCTGAATCGCACTAGCTTCTTGACGGTGGAGGGTACCATCACCATTGATGGGTATACCACCAGCTTCACCAGCGACTTCTCCATCAGCATTATCAATAGTGTAGACATCATTAGTCCCAGCAATATAAGGGGTATTGTTACTGGTTGGTGAGCCAGTAGTATTACCTAATGTTACCGACACGGGAGAGCCATTTGCCGCTATGACAAGCACCGGAATGCGGACAATGATCGCGGCATCAGGCGGAATTGAGCCGACTGTTGTATTACCACCCAATGTGGGATCGATGAGTCCCCCAGTATTTGTGGCAGTAGCAATAACAATTGGTATGGCCAGATTGACTTGAGTACCACCGGCCGGAATATAACCGATGATCTGTAAAAGACCTGCTGTGCCGCCAGTGATACTAGAAGGAGCTGTTGGTAGAAAGAATTTAGTTGGGTCGTTACCGACGTTTTGAATTTTGAAGTCAAAGTTGGTGATCACCCCAGTAGTCGGAGTAGGGATACTAACAGTGGTAATAGTGATCCCCGCGACTTCAGCTACGGTAATACTAACGACGTTTGACACTACTGATTCTTGACCCAAGGTAGGGTCATCACCATCAGTGAATGTACCAGTAGCTTGGTTGTCAATGGTAATATTCGGAGCTGTAGATGCGGCGAGGAGTGAGGACGGACACAGAAGATTTTCAACAACAACTAAACCGACAAAGGTGAGCAATTTGGCGAAGAAATTAATATGTTGCTTTTTTCTGATTACAGTATGAGTATTTTTGTTGGAGGATCTATGGTAGTGATTAGACATAACTAAAACAAATATTGTAAGTGGTTAATAATGATCAAATAATTTACGCCCTTTCTATAGTTAAATAGTCGAACTCTTAACAACGGCGACGATGGTAATTTCTCCTACCAAATAGCCTATGGGAAAGGCTTTACTTTACCTTGGCCTTAAAGCGAATATACCCATAAGAAGTAATTGGCGTACCAGCACCAGTAGAACCCGTCAGCGGACTTGTCACGTTACCAACATCGACTACTATCACATCACTAGATAAATTACTCCCAGCGTTAGCGCCTAGGTTGCAGCTAGTGGCTAATGCTGGTGTCGTTAATTGTCCTTTGTCGCTATCAGTCCCAATATTTGTCAGATATTGAATTGCGGTATTACCTTGCACTAGACCAATTCCTGTATTCACGCGAGTAGCATCAAAATTTGTCTGGAAAGACAAGTTGCCATCTAACTGGTCGCAAATTCTTGCCTGAGTTGCTTTATAGCTTCCACTATTGAGATAATAAATCGTATACTCAATTTCATCCCCAGGCTTGACCTTGCCGGGATTAATAGATCCAACGGTATAAGTATTAGTACAAGCTCCAGCGGTGCCAGCGGCGGTAGGCCAATTACAGTGATTGTCGTTGGTCTTCGTAGTAGAAGTAATATCATCAGCAAAGGTGTTGAAGCTTTGCACGATACCAGTCACACCGTCTTTAATTGCGGTAATCCTTTTCACTATTAATAACTTGGCTCTGTCGCCAGTAGCAACAATCACTGGAGTCGTAGTCTGGCTCGTAATAGCATAGGCATAAGTATCAATAAACCTCTCATCACCAAAACTAGTGCCCGTAAAGTTTCCCCATGTGTGCTTACCTTCTGGTGTTGATGATAAAACACCAGTAGGGATATTACTTACACCACCCAATAGGGTTTGATCATCCCAGAATACATTGGTGTCTGCGAGATTAGTCTGAGATAGAGCTTGAAAAATAGTTAAGCCGTTATTAGTTCCGCCACCACTAGTTTCGGCATCTTCAGCTACAAAATGATATTCCCCGATTCGAACTTGCACTCGGGCATTGTAAGTACCCGGAGATAAAACAGTCCCGCTATTATCCTTGCCATTCCATACAATTGAATTTAGACCAGGAACGGCAGCTTTCAGAAGAGTAACATCGCCTGGTCCATAAATTCCATCTTGGTTTTTGTCAATCATCACAACAAATGTTCCGTTGACATCTGTCTGAAATTTAAATGTACCGGAGTCTTGTACCCCAATAGTGCCATCTGGAGAAATTGTATTATCAACACCCGCACTATCAACAAAGCTAAAATTACTAAGTATAGGTGGGGTAGTGGGTCTTGGGTCAACAACCGTAGGATAGGATAGGTACTGAGGAAATTCAGGGAAAACAGAATTAGTACTAGTCCCTCGGGGAGCGCTTAAGCCAGAATTGGGAGCATTAACTCCAATTCGGTTGGAAACCAGGGAATAGACGTTGCCAGCAAAGTTGTTCAAGTCTAGTTGCCAAACAAAATTCTCTCCAGTTTTTCCTCCAGGTACTTTAATGAATAAATTGACACTCGTTGCTGAAGCCAGATTAAAGCTACCTGTATTAAAACTCCATTTATAGGCATGAACACGGCCTTGTACTGCGGTTGGATCTACAGGCGTAGAAATACTTGGAGTAACAGTGACATCAAACCGACGGAGGATATTACTGTTCACGTTGGTTAAACGAATTTCGTAAGTTCCTGTTTTAGTTGTCGTGAATTTTAGAGGGTTTGTCAGCGCTCCAGTCATGGCATTACTACACAGTACATTTCCACTGGTCAGAGTCTGGTTGACAACATTTGTACCAGTTGTTGGCACTAGAACTGGATCTGTCGAATTAGGAATAGTCTCAAAAATTTGAATCTGAATATCATCAGCATCAGCGTTACCGCAAATTGAAGTATTAATGACTTCTCCGACGGTGGTGATGTCAACATAAATGGCGTTGCTGCTGCCATATTCAGAAAGCGGCTGATTTGTACCGAATTGTGCGCTACCTTCGGCACGAGCCAACGCTGCTGTTAGACCAAATAGGCTGCTGGTAATTAGCAGTGTTGGTAAATACCTGCGTACCACATGCAGAGTCGGATATTCCCCGCAAGCAAACCATTGATAATTACGCCGAGATGATTTTGAATGGCTTTCTCCAGGCAGCAACTGTCGAATTTCATCGATCCATCGATCGTGCCTAGTAAAATGCCGCTTTGTAGCATTAATCTTTGATCCATCACATGCTGATAAACCTGAAGAGCCTTGCTTAGACTGGCATCGTTGATCTGGTTTCAAAGGAGTAGAAAACTTCATCAGAATTAATTCACTTAAAAATATGGATATGGCGATTTACTAGGGTGAAACTGGATATAATTCTGCGAGAGATAATCTTCACTCCAGACCGTAAA
>JAYUSR010000144.1:0-43968 GCA_043755575.1 Synechococcales cyanobacterium | reverse complement strand
CCACCACCGCCGCCGCGACCCCGCCCGCCGCCTGAATACCCTGTACCGTTGCCGCCACTGCTGCTTCATTGATATCCACACACAGCACTTTCCCTCCTTCTAAAGCCAATCGCTCAGCGATCGCCTGCCCAATTCCCGATCCAGCACCAGTGACCACACAGGCTTTGGCTGCTACTCTACCCATCAAAGCTACCCCGTTGTATTAATATTGAGTGCAAACTATCAATCTTAAAATTATCACCCTTGCACTTATGTTTGATCAGAGCTTCCCTCTGTCTGGTAATAGTCCAGAGGCTGATAAAGTTACCCAGCGCTGTCAACTGCGCGTGAGCAACTTAGACAAAACATTTGCCTTCACCGGCAATAAAAAACTGAAAGTATTAGATAACATCAACATTCATCTCCAGGCTAATGAGTTTGTCTGTTTAGTGGGAGCCTCTGGGTGCGGCAAGTCCACCTTACTCAAAATCATTGCTGGCTTAGAACAACCTTCCGCCGGACAAGTATTGCTAGAAGATGAGCTAGTACTAGGTCCTGGTGCCGATCGAGGGATGGTCTTTCAAAACTACACCCTCTTTCCCTGGCGAACAGTCGCCGATAACATTAGCTTTGGCTTAGAATTAAAAGGTTTAGCGAAGTCCGATCGACACCAGCAAATTGCCTATTACCTAGAAGTTGTCGGACTGACTAAGTTTGCCGATGCCTATCCCAAACAGCTTTCTGGAGGCATGAAGCAACGGGTAGCAATCGCCCGTGCCCTGGCCAATAAACCAGCAGTGCTACTGATGGATGAACCCTTTGGTGCCCTAGATGCTCAAACCAAAGAACAAATGCAAAAATTCATGCAGGAGCTGTGGAAACGCACCCAAACTACAATTTTGATGGTGACCCACGATGTGGAAGAAGCCATCTTCTTAGCACAGCGCATCTATGTAATGGGCACTCATCCCGGCTGTATCAAAGACGAAATTCAAGTTGATCTGCCCGCTCAGCGCGAGCTAGAGCTTAAATTAGAACCACAGTTTATTCAGATTAAAAGAAAAGTTGTCCATTCATTAGGACATTAATTAAAACATTTAAAAATGTCGGGATGGTTGGTCGGCACATTCCTACCAAACCATTCCTACCAAACAACTCAACAGTTAATCACTCTTAAAAACAGCTTAATTATGACAGGCTCTTCATCTCAGTCCGTTGGTTCTCGTCGCAAACATCTTCAACCTTCGCCATTTTGGAGTATTCGACAAGAGATTCCTTCCCGGCTCAAAATTTTAATGCCGATTATTGGATTGACTGTACCGCTTTTACTTTGGTCAATTCTGAGCTATGGCGGTTTTACATCAGCCACTTTCTTGCCTTCCCCCACTGCGGTTTTGGCCGCTGGCTGGAAAATGTGGCAAGAAGGAACCTTGCTACCAGATGTTTTGATCAGTACTGGCCGAGTCCTGGGTGGATTTTTAGCAGCTGCCATCATCGGTATCCCTCTGGGTCTGGCAACTGGCACCTTTCAGAGTATTGATGGCCTATTCAAACCTTTAGTGGGCACCGTTCGCTACATGCCGGTCAACGCTTTTGTACCCCTAGTCATGATCTGGGTCGGGCTAGAAGAAAACGCCAAAATTATCATGATTTTTCTGGGGATTGTTCTTTACAATGCGATCATGATTGCCGATGCGGTGAAGTTTATTAGCGATGATTTACTAAATGCGGCTTATACGCTGGGTGCCAATCGGCGCGAAATTCTATGGAAGGTGATTTTACCAGCATCCTTGCCAAGCATTTTAGATACATTGCGGGTGAACATTTCTGGGGCTTGGAATTTTTTGGTGTTTGCCGAATTAATTGCGGCTCAATCGGGGTTAGGATTTCGGATTATCCAGTCTCAAAGATATCTCAACACCGACAAAGTACTGTTTTGCATCGTTTTAATTGGGCTGATTGGCTTAGTTACCGACTATATATTTCATCGATTGGCCATTGCGCTCACTCCCTGGGCAGATCATAATAAAGCCTGAACTTGCTAGAAAACCAGTTTTTCGATAG
Source organism: Synechococcales cyanobacterium (assembly GCA_043755575.1). Lineage (GTDB taxonomy): Bacteria > Cyanobacteriota > Cyanobacteriia > Cyanobacteriales > Chamaesiphonaceae > JAAFHZ01. The sequence continues at coordinate 41,925 of JAYUSR010000144.1, read as the reverse complement.
CTAATCTAACCTAATTAGTCCTAAAAATTAAAAGTAAAAACTATGCGTCGAAGAGATATCCTCCGTTCTTCTGCCTTATTAACAATGGGCGCAGTCTCCACCTCAGTTTTGGGGAGCTGTGGCCAACAGACAGCACCAAAAGACGTGGCTAGTCCAACTACAGCTAAACCTGCAGTTGCGAAAGCTCCCTTGAAAATCGCCCTAATTCCTTGGATTGGTTGGGGTAGTGCCCATCTGGCTGAAGTCAAGGGGTTTTTTAAAGAAGAAGGAATTGAAGTTCAACACATAGCCTTCCAAAGTGTTACGGAAGTGAACACGGCGCTGTTGTCTAAGAAAATAGATATGTCTTGGTTGGTGGCTCTAGATTTGCTGGTACTAGCCGCCAAAGCTCCAGATCTCAAGTTTATTTATGCTTCGGACTATTCGGGTGAAGTTGATGCGATCGTCGGAAATGGTATTAATTCTGCGGCTGATCTGAAGGGTAAAAAATTAGCGCGGGAAGATGTTCCCTATGAAGTGGTATTTACCAATAAGTATTTGGCATCGGTGGGGTTAACAGATAAGGATGTGAAAATAGAATCTTTGGCCGTTGCTGATGCTCATGCGGCTTTTGTGGCGGGTAAAGTTGATGCGGCCACCATCTACGAACCTTTTATCACTAAAGCTTTGAAGGGTAGACCAGGCTCCAAAGTTCTCTACACCGCCAAGGGCAGTAATACGATTGCCAATGGTTTAGCGGCAGAAAGCTCAGTTCTGCAAAGCCGGAAGGAAGACATCATGGCTTACTTACGGGCTATTGAAAAGGGCATGAAATTTGCTGAAGCCAATCCCCAAGAGGCTAATGCGTTATTGGCTAAATGGACATCAGCTGCCCCGGAAGAGGTGTCCGCGCAGATGCCGCTGGTGCGCATCATGAATCTGACTGCGAATAAGTCAATCGTTTTTGATGAGAAAAATCCGCTCAATGCCATTAACAGTATTGACTCGGCAGCACCACTGCTAGTCAAAGCCGGCAAGATAACTAAGGTGTTAGCAGGTAAGGACTTAGTAGATAGCTCTTTTGTGAAAGCTCTCTAGGCTCGTTTTAAGAGAAAAAACTAGCAGCGAGTAATTCAGAATAATTAAGCGCCGATCCGATCGAACATTTGATGGGGTCGTCGCTTAGTTTTTAGGCGGTGATGGATAATACAACAATGAATCAACAGCAAGCCACCATTGCCGCGATCGCGACCGCCATTGTGCCCCAACAAGGTAGTGTTGGCATTATTCGCCTCTCGGGGGCAACGGCGATCAAGATTGCCCAGCAACTCTTCGAGGCTCCCGGCCAGCAAGCTTGGGAGAGCCATCGGATTCTCTACGGCTACGTGCGTCATCCCCAGACTAAAGCGATCGTCGATGAAGCCCTACTGCTAATCATGCAAGCGCCGCGCTCTTACACCCGTGAAGATGTTGTAGAGTTCCATTGCCATGGGGGGATGATGCCAGTGCAGCAAGTCCTGCAACTCTGTATCGAAGCTGGTGCCAAGCTAGCACAGCCCGGTGAATTTACCCTGCGGGCTTTTTTCAATGGTCGGATTGACTTGACCCAAGCTGAAAGTATTGCCGATTTAGTGGGTGCCAAATCGCCAGCGGCAGCGCAGGCGGCGCTGGCTGGCTTGCAAGGCAAATTGCGATTGCCCATTCAAAAAATTCGTCAACAGGCTTTGGATATTCTGGCGGAAATCGAAGCCCGGATTGACTTTGCCGATGATTTACCACCCTTGGATGTCGCTGCTACTATTCAGCAAATTCAGGCGCTAGAACAGCATCTTACCGCCATCGTGGCCACCACCGATCGGGGCGAATTGTTGCGGATGGGTCTGAAGGTGGCGATTGTTGGTCATCCTAATGTCGGTAAATCCAGTTTATTGAATGCTTGGAGCCAGTCCGATCGAGCGATTGTCACGGACTTACCTGGTACCACCAGAGATGTGGTGGAGTCTAATCTGGTAGTTGGTGGCATTCCCATCCAGGTACTAGACACCGCTGGCATTAGGGAAACCACTGATGTGGTGGAACAAATTGGAGTGGCGCGCTCCAAGACCGCCGCCCAGCAAGCTGACTTGGTGCTACTCACGATCGATGCCCAGCAGGGTTGGACAGCGGCAGAGGAAGATATTTATCAGCAAGTAGCTGGCAAGCCAATTATTTTGGTGATCAACAAGATTGATTTGGTGGCGACAGTGCCCCCGATTCCGGCTCATATTCAATTTCAAGGGATTGTTGAAACAGCGGCGGTGGAGGTGGTGGGGATCGGCAGGTTAGAAGCAGCCATCCTATCAATTGTCCAAACCGGCGAATTACAAGCTGCTAATCTAGATTTAGCCATTAACCAGCGCCAAGCCGAGGTATTGACCCGCGCCCAAGTAGCCTTAACTCAGGTGCAAGAGGCGATCGCCAATGATTTACCCTGGGACTTCTGGACGATCGACTTGCGTACGGCTATCCAGGCACTGGGCGAAGTGACGGGCGAGGAACTAGTTGAATCGGTGTTGGAGCAAATTTTTAGTCGGTTTTGTATCGGTAAATGAATTATGGTCAAGCGTTAGACGCATAATTAGGATTAATATCCCGATACTCTAATCCTATGTCGCCAGAATCACCACCAACTCCGATTTCGCCCAAAATGACCCTGGGCACCAAGATGGCCTATGGCGCTGGGGATACCGGCACTGCCATCACCGCCATGATCTTGCTATCTTATCTTTCACCTTTTCTCACGGATGTGGCGCATCTGTCTCCGGCTTTAGCAGGTCAAAGTCAGCTGGTTGGCAAGATCTGGGATGCCATCAACGATCCGATTGTGGGCACAATGAGCGATCGAGGCGATGTCTTTGGGGACAAGATTCGGAAGAAATGGGGCAGGCGCTATCCCTGGATGTTATTGGGGGCAATTCCTTTCGGGATTTTCTTTTTCTTGCAGTGGGTCGTGCCGTTTGCTAGCGATCGACAGTGGGAGTTGTTTGCCTTTTACACCTTCATCTCGGTTCTATTCAATACTTTTTTTACCGTTGTTAATTTGCCCTACACTGCACTGACAGCAGAATTAACTCAAGATTACAACGAGCGCACTAGCCTCAATACCTTCCGTTTCAGCTTCTCGATCGGCGGCAGTATTTTGGCACTACTGATTGCCAGAGCAGTCTTTCAGTCGGACGCAGCCCCTGGGCAACAATATTTAACTATTGGCGGAATTTGTGCCGCCATTACAGTGTTGCCACTATTTTGGTCTGTTTTTGGCACTCGCCGTCATGCCGAACAAGTGGCCATTGACCACCCCGCCGAGAAAGAGCCAGTCACGATGCCAATTTGGCAGCAAATCAAGTTAACTTTAGCCAACCGACCTTTTTTATATGTAGTCGGAATTTATCTCTGTTCTTGGTTTAGTCTTCAGCTCACCGCCGCCGTCATTCCCTACTTTGTGGTGAATTGGATGCATCTCCCCCAGAAAGATTCACCCTTGGTGATGTTGTCGGTACAGGGGACGGCTTTGGCCATGCTATCGGTCTGGAATATTCTCAGCCAAAAATTTGGCAAAAAGGTAGTTTACTTCCTAGGCACCAGCCTGTGGATCGTGGCTCAAATTGGTTTGTTTATGCTCCAGCCCGGTCAAGTTGTTTGGATGTATGTGCTGGGAATTATGGCCGGTTGCGGGGTTTCCACGGCCTATCTAATTCCTTGGTCGATGTTGCCGGATGTGATTGAGCTAGATGAACTGAACACTGGCCAGCGCCGGGAAGGGATCTTTTATAGCTTTATGGTTTTTTTGCAAAAAATCTGTTTGGGTGTGGCAGTAGCCGCTGTGATGCAGAGTTTGGAATGGACAGGTTATCGCCCACCAGTGGATGGCGTGACCCCAGAGCAACTACCAGCGGTCTTGAATGCGATTCGTTGGTCGATCGGACCAATTCCTACGTTGTCTTTAATCGGGGGATTAGTCTGTGCCTACTTTTACCCAATTACCAAGGAACGGCACCAACAAATTTTGCTAGAGCTAGCCGCTCGCCAGGCAAATCAATAGAGAATAGCCACCGCATTTCACCAATTAATTGACACCACACCAAAACATAAGATACTCTAGTTAAGCTTCACTTGGAGAAGTGGCCGAGCGGTTGAAGGCGCAGCACTGGAAATGCTGTTTAGGGGTAACTTTAACGAGGGTTCGAATCCCTCCTTCTCCGTACCCCCAAAAAGCTCAGTTCAATTAATTGAACTGGGCTTTTTGCATAGTTTAAGCAAGAAATTTTAGGAAGTGGATAAGGTCAAACGAATATTTTCAAGGGGATCGCACTGAAATATTACCGAGTAAGAATTAACTAGACTCCAGATCTTACTTTTTCTCACTGACAACAAAAATTTTTAGCTGTAAGATTCACTTGTAAACCTTGTGTCAAAGAACAGATTGCAGTAATCAAAATTACAAATATGAGTAGCATTTTATCGGAAACTAATACTAGAGAACAGCTTGAAATGACGCTCAAGATAGAGCTGATGTCCCGAGGCCAAAGGTATTACAGAGATCCCAATCCCCCCAGTAAAGAATTTGATGAGGAAGGAGAAATTATACAATTAATGTCACGAGGCGTAGCTTACAAAAAAACAGTTATTCCCAAAACTTATAAAAAGCCTGATTTTATTAATTGGCGTTGGAGATGTGAATAAGTTTTTTGGGTGACAGCAAATCTGTAATGGCAGACTAAACTCCAATATGACGAAACCAGCGTTTTTTCCATTGAGCAGTCGATTCTAACGGGCAGTCTGCCTGCTCCATTTCTCGACGAACCATAATTTGAAACATCGTATCTTGGAAAGCTGGATCGCGGTAGGGTACGGCGGCTCTAGTCAAAAGATGTTCTTCAGCCATGATAGATAGAGCCGGGAGCAATTGCTGGTTCCAGCTGGCCACCGTACCCGGTGCCTTCCGTCCCACGGCGGGCATATCAGCGATTGCTAAACCCGCTATGCGTAAAGCGGTACGAATAGCGGCAGCACAAGAATAAGTAGCCAGGAGACCATCTGGGGCACAACAAGCGGCAACGATGCTCAGAAACTCCACTGTCCATAGCTGCGGGCAAGCCTGGGGCGAAAAAGGATCGAGAAAGATTGCATCGGCTAAAAATCCTCGGTCTCTGACTGACTGGATACGGTGACGAGCATCGCCCCACTCTAATCTGGCCGTTAGTTGATCATGCTGAGTACGGCCACTAATGGCCAGCTCTGCCAATAAGGATGGAATAGGCTCTGGCCATTGGGCTAGTAACCCGTGAGTAACGGCATCTTGAGGCACTTGCGGGCTAATTTCTAAAGCGACTATTTCGACTTGGCAAGCCGGATTGACTCGCCAAATCTCGGCCAACGCAGCGGCGCTGTTGTAGCCCAAACCATAGCAAATATCAAGAATCTTCAAGCTAGGGCGCAGGGCACGGTCAGTCAGCTGGGTAGCTACTACATATTTGTAAAGTGCTTCCGAATGGGCACCATAGCTACTATGAAAAGTCTGGCCAAATTCCGCTGAAAAAAATGTGAAAGAGCCGTCATCCGTAGGCTGCGGGTCAAAAGTGGTCACGAGTTGAAAATTTGCGCTAAAGCTAGCAACAATTTTTGATTGTCGGCGATCGACTTCACCGCCACCCGCCCGTAATTGTCTCCCAGTTCGGGGAAGCTCAGACAGTCTCGGATTAAAATCTGGAATTTTTGTAACAACTGCCGCTGGAGATCAGGAACTGGCCGATTGGCTCGTAATAGAAAAAAGTTAGCGGCACTGGGATAAATCTGGAGACCAGAAATGGCTTGCAGACTGGTAAACATCTCCGGCTGAGCAATGTTGTACCACTGCCAAGTTCGATCAATAAAATCTTGATCAGCGAGAGCCGCCATGGCGGCTACTTCTGCCAGATGGTTGACTGGCCAAGGATCACGCCAAGCTTGCCACTGCCGCAACCGATCGGGATGGCTAATGCAATAGCCGACCCGCAACCCCGGCAAACTATAAAACTTGGTCAAAGAGCGAATGATGATCAGATTAGGATATTTTGTGGCTACATCTACCAAGCTTTGCTCTAGCGGCGCAAAATCAATAAAAGACTCATCGACTACGACGAGGGCAAATTTTTCTAAGCAGCTCACCAGCAGTTGTTTGTCGAATAACTGGCCGGTCGGGTTATGGGGATTGTTGATAAGTAATCCTGCCGTCGCTGGAGCCTTGGCCAGCAATTGTTCTAAATCTTGCAGCTGCCCCTGAGCATCAATGAAGGGATACCTGTCGATCTGAGCACCAAAGGCCGTCAGCGCCCGAGCATAGTCATTAAAAGCTGGAGTAAGCAGTATTGTCTGGGTCTGATTAGCCAATTCCCGGCCAGCCCAGGTCAATAATTCAGCAGCTCCATTACCCGGCAAAATCCAATCGCGATCAATGTGGTGGTGCTGAGCCAACGCTTGGCGGAGTTCTTGATAGCCCGGCGTAGGATACTGGTCAATTTTAGATAAGTGTTGACTAATGGCGGTAATCACCCCCGAGGAGGGACCCAGGGGATTAATGCTAGCGGAGAAATCCAAAATATGATCAGCTGGGCAGCTAGCAATTGTAGCTGCCCAGGCCAGATTTCCACCGTGAGTTGGAGATTGTTTCAATCAGCCTACTTTTTCTTGGCTGCTGTCGCAGTTTTAGCTGCTACTGGAGCTGCCTTAGAATCAGATACTTTGTCTTTAAACAATTTACCTGCCGAGAATGCCGGAACCTTAGTAGCGGGGATTTCCATCTTTTCACCAGTGCGGGGGTTACGACCTTCACGCTTCTGGCGCTGTCTAGGTTCAAACGAACCAAAGCCCACCAAGGTGACTTTATCACCATTAGATACGGCTTCCATAATCACTTCTAAGGCAGCAGAGAGAACGGTGTCTGCTTGCTTTTTAGTAACTGCGGCTTTATCAGCAACCTGATCGACTAATTCACCTTTATTCATTGAATGTCTCCATTAGTTTTAAGGAAATTGGGTTGAGCTTCTCAATGATTAATCTAGATACGGAGGAGGTACGGTCAGGATTTCTACCTGAAGAATCCCCGAAGCTTTGATTCAAGGAGATTTGCACTGACTTATTCTAATAGGTGAAAGCATATTTTGGAAGACTTAAATTCTTAAATTATGTTGATTTTCATACTTTCTTTGTTATTTTTCTCTGCATATTTGCCCCTCGACCTCTCCAAATATCTCCAATAATATCAAATCCAACAGTTTAATGAGTAATTGTACTTAATCAAATTGATTAAGCTATAAGCTTTACCTACAGAGCGTTATAGCCGTTAGAAATATATTATTTGATCCGACTGGCTAGCTAGATTTTGGGAGTAATCGCACCAACGGCGAGTGCTAATTGGTTTTGACGACCAACACTGAACAAATGGCTTCTTCAACCACTTGACTACTAACCGAGCCTTTAATGATCCGATCGATCCCCATCAGACCCCGACTACCAATCAAAATTAGTTGGCAGTGATGAATATTTGCCAAGCGGACAATTTCGGTCGCTGGCTCGCCAGTCACTATTTCCAACTCACTGTGGTAAGCCAGGTGCTCTTGATAACTCTGGAGCTGCTGGATCACCTCTGGATAGTCGGAGCCAACCCGGTGCGGGAGATCGGCAGACAACTCTACTTGCTTGGTCGGAATAATGTGGCACAGCACAATTTTGGCCGTAGCAGCTAGCTGCAAAGACTCAATCGCAGCAATGACTTGAGCAGAATAGGGGGTTTCATCGACTGCCACCAAAATAGAGGTTAGAGTCATGGATTAAAATCTCTCGCTTGATATTAAATGCTGGGGAATATGTGCTGACTGTAGTTCATTTCCAGAAGTCAGCTGGCGGACAGTTAGCGACTCTATCGCTCTGTCTATATATTTTGAAACGGTCTGAGCAAAAACTGGATGCTACTTAATATTATATCTACTGCTCCCACTCAAGATAACAAAGTAGCGTTCCCCAAGTCTGATGGAGCTAACAGCAGCCTCAATCGATCGAGCGCTGTCGGGTCGAGGTAGCGCTCATACCGATTGATCAAATCTTGCCAAAAGCTGTGGATATCATCTTCTTCGATCGCCCAAGCCACGCGCTGATTGTGCAAGACGGCCATCGTCATACCGTTGACTTGAGAAGCGGTAAACTCTGGATAGGTGCGGAGTTTACCGATATATTTATGGACATCGGCTAAAGATTGACTACTGGCCAGCTCCCGCACTAAAAAATCTCGATCGCGGAGGTTAGCCATGCCAATAGCAGGCAATTGCTCTTTACAAAAACCAGAGAGGCGGCGATAGAAGTGGATAGTAGATTGTTTGCGCCGTTCCCAATCATCGCGCAAAAAGTCGCTCAAATCGTCTTCACTAAAGACCGAACTATAATCTTTATCACCGCTAATCAAAAACAGATCGGTACCATCAGGCACCGCTGTCAGCAAGCATTCCCAGTTAATCGCGTCGCCCAAGGAATTATTCTTGCCCGGCGGATTACCCACACTCATCCGCAGTCTAGCTCGATCAATCACCGCTGTATCGATCGTCAGTTTCGTCCCTTTTTCAAACAAGCTGCGGAGCATCCGATCGGCTTGGAGGTTTTTGGCTTTGATATCAAGCGAAATTTTAGCGACGATGGCGCTGTGAACTTTTTCATACTCCTTCAGAGTAGTGAGCAGCTGTTCGACCTCCGGATAGTCCGCGCAGATCTGAGGTAGCTGAGGATTAAAAGTTTGATTGTAGAAAGATTTCAGTGCTCCTTCGATGCGCCGTTCTCGGTTGCGATAGAATTCATCCAGAATTTGATCGGTAATTAGTAAAGTTACCTCACCAGCAGCGACCAGATCGGCCAGCTTGTCTAGCTCCTCTAAGTCTTCCTGGTTAAAGGCGTAGAAAGACAAAAGGATATTGGTGTCGATAAAAAGCTGCATGGCGGTGGCGAGAGGCGGATGGACATCATTTTAGCTGAGGGCGGGCGGGTTAGTGATAATCACCACCAGAACCAAAGCGCCAAGCATTACGCCAGCATTGCCACCGGTATTGTTGCTGAGGCGATAGGTTCTGAGCAGTGGCCGGGAAGCTGTGACTCATTTGGTAAAGAAAACTATAGCCGCCCAGGTTGGCATAGTGACCAACCCAGTCGATCAATGTCTGGATGCCCACTTGCTGAACGATCTTCATGACCAGCACCGGATCGGCCAGCGCCATGGCGAACATGGTTTGAGAAAGGGCTGGAAACTGTACGACATCTTGCAAAAAGGGGCGCAACACCGGATCGCCCAGTTTTTCCATGGCGATGAAAGTAGTAGAGAGTAACTGGTTAATCCGATCTGGTTCTACCTGCTGGTCAACACCAACACTCATCGCCTTTTGAAATAACCAAGTCACCGACATATTCGGTTGATAAGGCTGGATCGATCGTAGATCAGCGGCGGCCAAGAAGTCGTGAGTCAAACAGGACTGGATGCCGTCGGTTAGCCGCACTAAATGACGCATCAGCGCTCCAAAGCCCCCAAAACTCAGCGGGGACTGCATACCGCTACTATCCCCAACTTGCAAAACACGCGGCCAGGGGGTTTGTAGTGGCGATTTTTGATAAGCCGGAAAAAATCCCATCAGCATCCGCTGAAACTTTACGGACTCCAGTTCTACCTCTTGATATTGAGGTAGCCACGATAAATAGTCCTCTAGCAGCTGGCTGAAGCTGGGACGCCGTGGATCAGCATCGGCATAAGTAAACATGTAGGTAGTCCGGCCAGTCCGCGCCGGGAAGGCTTCCCAAAAATATTGACACTGGTTCTGAATGGGGGCAAAAGTATAAATCAAGTCGCCATAAGACTTCTCGGGCAGTCCTTGGGCACAGCTCCCCACCACCAGGCAAACTCCCTCCGGTGGTTGCTGTCCTTGAGTCATAACTCTGGCCTGCTGGGCAATCGGCGAAAAATGACCCATTACATCTAGCAACAACCGGGCTTTAATCGAGAGGGGAGTACCGTGACTGCTGCCCCGAACTAGCACCCCATCGGCATAAATTTCTGCTCGATCGAAGCTCGTATATTCTAGTAATCGTCCACCAGCAGCTAAAAATTTGGCGCGGAGAGTGGCTAATAAAAACACCGGATCAACCCCAATATTTAAAATATCGCGCACCCATAGTTCGATACCACCATGGAAACCGACTCGGGCTGGATTATAAGTGGTGGCGATCGACTGCTCTAGCTCGGCGGCATTCAACAATTCCAGCTCCAGCAACGCCTCCAATTCTTTCCGGGAAATGTTCCATTCTTGGGCGCGGCCTTGCAGCGGGCCTTGTTCCAGCAAAACTACTCGCCAACCGCGCTGTTGCAGCGCACAACCAATAAAAATACCTAGAGTGCCACCGCAAATCACCACATCGCTATCCAAATCACCCAGTCGTTGCTCACCAAATGACGCCACCATTGCGGGAACTGGCTTAGAGATCGATCGATAATCTTGCCAAAACCGATCCATTCTTTGCAGTTGAGCCGGTAGTTCGATCGGCAGATGAGCAGAAGTAATTAAAGACATAAAAGGAAGCCGCAGCATGGTTTGGGCATTGTAACAAAATTGCTAAATCTTGCTAGCCAACGACGTTAATTACCCCGCCAGGCATTAACCGAGGGCAACTTTTTGATGAAAGAGATATATTCAAAGTAAGATACCGAAAACTGATCTTCTGCCAACCAGCCCATGTCCCCAACTGACCTGATCGCCATTATCAAAGCCGACTACACCAAGTTTCCGGAGGCTCAAACCTACAGCATCTACAGCCCAGATGTGTACTTCAAAGATCCGATGTACGACTTTCGGGGGCTAACACGTTACCAAAAGATGATTGGCTTCATTACCACTTGGTTCAAAAACCTTCAGCTCGATCTCCACAGCATCGAAGAAGTTGATAACGGACTGAAAACCCGTTGGACAATGAGTTGGGATGCCCCACTACCCTGGAAACCACGTATTTCTGTCACCGGCTGGAGCGAATTGAGCATTAGCACCGACAATTTGATTACCGCCCATATCGACTACTGGGACTGTTCTCGCTGGGCAATGATCAAGCAACACTTCAACTTTTGACGTGCTTTGATTCTTAAGACAAGGATAATGAAGATTATTGAGCTGAACTAAATCAGTCGAAACGATCAAAACGATCGAACTAAGAGCGAACATCAGATTTTCTTCCCCAAACTCTGGTCAGCAATTTGAACGATGATTTTATTGAATAGGCTTGTAAAATTGGTATATCAACGTTGATCACCATGATACGGCCAACATTATGGACAAGTGGAAACAGTTTCCCTTAACTTAGTTAGCCAGTGTCTAGATGGCAAAATTGATGAAAGTTGGAAATAGTTACTAAGTCAGTTTTAAATATCAAATTAGTAAGTTAATTTAAATCTTCTAGCACAATAGGAAAAGTGATGGCTAATCGGGAACAGTGGCAAGGTCTCATGCAGCAGGTGCAAGATCTGCGCAGTCGAGGGGAATATGAATTAGGCATCCGCAAAGGAAATGTAGCCCTCAAACTAGCAGAGAATCTTTCTTCAACCGATTTAACGCTCACCTTAAATAATTTAGCTGGGCTATATAAATCCCAACAACAATACGATCAAGCTGAACCTCTTTACCTGCGAGCACTAGCCATTCGGGGACAAAAGCTAGGGAGAAAACATCCTGATGTGGCCACCAGTTTGAATAATTTAGCGGTGTTGTGTAAAGCCCAACGGCGATTTGGCGAAGCCCAGCATCTTTACCTGCAAGCGATCGAGATCTTAGAACAAAAACTAGGTAGCGAACACCTATCCGTAGCCAATACCTTACACAACTTGGCGGGGCTATACAAAGCTCAGCAACAGTACGATAAAGCGGAACCTCTTTACCTGCGAGCACTCACCATTCGGGAGCGGAAATTAGGTCGTGACCATCCATCAATAGCCAGCACTTTAAATAATTTAGCTGGTTTGTGTGAAGCCCAAGGTCGTAATACCGAAGCCGAGCCTCTTTATCGTCGAGCTTTAGCGATCGCCGAGCAAAAATTAGGCCAAATATCTGAAAAAGGTGATTCGCCACTAGAAAATCAGGGTGCAGCTGCCCTGATAACAGCACCGATAGATCTTAATTTAAATAATGTGGTACTGAGGGAAAATAGTTTAGGACATGATACCGCCGATACCCTACATGATTTAGCTATATTGTGTGAATCTCAAGGGCGATATGCGGAATCTGAGCAGCATTATCTGCGGGCTTTAGCAATATGTGAACAGCAGCTCGGCACAGAGCACCCGGCGGTGGCGAACATCTTGAATGGTTTAGCAGCGTTATGTAAATCGCAAGGGTGGTACGGAGAATCTGAGCAGCATTATCTGCACGCTCTAACCATCTACGAACAACAACTGGGCAACGAACATCCGTTAGTATCCAACAGTTTCAACAATTTGGCTGAGTTACATTATGCCCAGGGATGGTACGGGGAAGCTCTCAAACATTATCAATCATCTTTAATTTGCCAATATAATTTCCTGCGTCATCAACTAGTATTTGTTGGTGAAGAAGAATATCAACTTTATCTCCAAAACATTAAATTCACTCTAGATATTATTCTTTCTCTGGTTTTCACCTACCTTCCCCATGAGCAAACAGCTCGGGAATCCGCTATATGTGCTGTTTGTCGCGCTAAGATGCTGGGCACCACTACTATGGCTACTCGCAATGCTCTTTTACATAGTGATAACTATGTTCATCTCCAACCTAAATTTCAACAGATCAGTAACCTGATTATTCAGGGTAACGATCTAGAAGACAACGATCCAGCTAGAGCCAATATTCTTAGTCAGGTGCGGGAGATCGAGGTAGAAATTGACCGAGGCGCACTGGAAATGATGATCCCGGAAGCATTGATGATTGATCATCAGTCGATCGCCCTGAGCCTCCCGACTGACAGCACCCTGATCGAATTTATTAAATTTCACCCCTACGACTTTGAGCATCAATCTTGGGGCGATGAACATTACATCGCTTTGATTTTACCCCAAGCCCAGCCCGGTGCCGTCCAAATGATTCCTTTAGCAACTGTCGCCAACATTGATGAATTAGTGGCAGCTTATCGTCAGTTTATTAACCTCAACTCTACCCAAAATGAATCCTCAGATGCAAGTAGTGCCGGGCTACCCGAAAAACTAATCGCTCCTCTACTTCCTTATTTACATAGCTTTCACTTAGTAATTGCGCCCGATGGCACACTCTCTCATTTGCCCTTTAACCTGTTACTAGACGAGCACATCGTCACTTATCTCACCACTGGCCGAGATTTGCTGCGTAGTCCTAGTCGCAAACCAGCTAGTGCCTCTCTAGTTGTGGCCGATCCAGATTTTGATGATGTATCAAATCAGCCTCAACCGGTTTTGTCAATGGCTAGCGAACATTTGGCTAAGTCAGATATCAGCAACCTGAACTTCCCGCCCTTGCATAACTATGGCTTGTTGGGAAGATCGATCGCCTATCGACTCAACGGAAAAGAGCGTTACGAACAAGCCGCCACCAAAAACACCATCACTAGTACTTGCCCCCATATTCTTAGTATCCTCACCTATGGTTTCGCTCTCCAAGCTACCAACAACACGCCAGACCTGATGAATAGATCGGGGCTGGCTCTGAGTGGAGCTAATGTAGACAAAAATAATCTGCTGTTAGCGAGCGAAATTGCCGCTCTCGATCTGCACAGTAACAATCTCACCATCCTGATTGTCTGTGGCACGGCTCCCGGCACGATCCAGTCAGGTGATGGCATTCATGAATTACGTCGTGCTTTCGGCATTGCCGGAGCTAAAACTACGATCGCCAACCTTTGGTCAGTGCCAGTTTTAGTTTCAGTAGTACTGATCGAGAGATTTTTTGATAATCTTCAGAATCAGAAAATGGGCAAAGGAGCTGCTCTCATTGAAGCTCAAGTGTATTTATGTACCCGCACGCGGCTGGAACTGAAAGAAACCGCAGCTGGTCGCCGGGCACTGGCTGAACTCCAAGAGGCGAATTGTGATGATGGCGAGAACTACCCCTTTGCCCGCCCTTATTTTTGGGCAGCCTGGGTTTGTCAAGGGGAAACAGAACAGATGGAATACACTACTACTCAACGCTTAGGAGTTTTAAATATCAGTGGTAAAGCAGTCAATGTCCGGCTAAAAACTTGATGGCTAAAAGATTAAGATGAAAGTCAATTGTTTTTAATCGTTGCCTGCAAGGCATTTTGAAGCTGCTCGGTTAACCTGACTAAGGTCTGCTTAGCTTCAGCCCGACTGCTGCTATATTGCGACCATTGAGCTGAAACTGAAATCGGTTCACCAATCGTCATAGTTGCCCGTCGATCGCCTAAATCTGGTCGCTGATGGTTGGCGTGGTCGCCTTTGATTTTATGAATCACATCCCACAGGATCAGGCTAGTTTCGGCAAATCTTTCTGGGCTGGGCACGGCACTGACATAAGACCCGGTTACGGCTACAAATCCTTCGACCAAGCGCATGTGCCACATCCGCGAACTGGCTTCGGCGGCCACTCGATCGGCTAGTCCGCGCTCTAAGGGAGAGAGCTTACCGGGATTGTTGATGTCTTCGCGGTAGATGCAGTCCCACCCGGCCTGTTCTAGTTTACGGCAGCGATCGATCACCGTTCCTTTAGCCTGAATCCCAAAATATTGCTCAGCAACTTGCAGCGCCGAATCCAGCAAGGTTTGCAACCGCCTAGTGAATTCCGTTGCACTAATTGGTTGATCGCTAGCCACACGTTCCGGAAAACTTTGCCGATAGCAACGACGATAAAAATCTTCCATTAAATTCAGAATATATTCTCCCAGCCGGTAGAGGCGTTGGTAGCGAACAGTTGAAACATCTCCCGGCAGAGCTGTTAATCCGCAGTCCAGCTCTAGTTCCTGCAACAGTCGATCGATCGCCGCCCAAGGTGGATTTTGATAGTGATATTGAATGCCGATCGGCAGAATCCAAACCTCTTGCTCTTGACCAGCCGCTTTCAGGTCTTCGATGCACCAAAAGCCCATCTGAATAGCCCCTGGTTCCAGAGGACTAATGAGTTCATTATGGCCATTAGTACCACCTTCGGGAGCAATCGCCAGGGGTAATGCCCCTTGCCAGAGCAAATTCCGAATAGATTTTAGACCAGCTCGATCAAGCTTGCCGCGATGGATCGGCGTCGCGCCCATATTAGGCAATAGCCAACTAACCAATTTACCAGCCCAGATCGGTACCCCGCGATCGTAGATAAAGTGGGCATGGGCTGGAATTGATAGCTTGATGCGCTGTTGCTGGGCAGCTTTTGGCAACGCTTGAGATAACAAATGCATCATGGCAAAGCCATCATCAGGGCTAGGATGCCGAAAGGCCAGAATTAGGCGAATTTGCTTATGCTGGAATTGATCGTAGAGCTGCAGCAGTCGATCGACATTGACAGTGTCAATCCGTTTAATTTTGAGCTGAAATCTAGTCCAGAAAGGTAACAGTAACCGAATCAACTTAAAAGCGATCGGATTAAATGTAGGTGGTAAAAATTTAAGAGCTGGTTGAGCTTGGGTAATCGGGGGCATAAATATTAGCAAAAATTTTGGACTGCTACGATGATAGGCTGGTGATAGTTTTAGCCCAGATGCTGCGGAATAAAGGGATGAAAGTAAAAGGAGAAACCCAGCACCACATAAGCTGCTAGCAGCAAGATACCTTCCAACCAATTCGATCGACCATCCGAACTAATCGAGTTAGCAATTAACACCGCCACCGCTACCGCGACCAACTCAAATGGATTGAAATCCAAATCCATGGGTTGCCCCATAATCAAACCGGCAATAACCAACACCGGTGCCACAAACAGGGCAATCTGTAAACTAGAACCCACGGCTACTGACACCGACAAATCCATTTTGTTCTTCATCGCTACCGACACAGCCGTAGCATGTTCGGCAGCATTACCAATAATTGGCACCAAAATCACCCCAGTAAACAGCGGACTGAGGCCAAACTGACTAGTAGCCTCTTCCAAAGTCGATACCAAAAATTCTGATTCAATGGCAACCAGCAGCGTACAAACCAACAAAACACCAATCCACAACGGCAAATTTACCGCAGTCTCGCCATCATCAGCCAAGTTCACATCAGCTAATTCTGCTGGCGTGAGTTCCGCCAATCCCACATCATATAAATAGGTATGGGTTTTCATCGAAAAAAGCAGCGTCAGCACGTAAACAATGATTAAGACGATCGCAACCGCTACCGACAATTTTTGAATCGTGGACTCACTGATGCCAGTAGATGTATAGTCCACCGCCGTGGGTAGCAGCATTGCAATTACGGCTAAATTCATACTAGAAGCATTGACCCGTGCCACTGTTGGCTGAAACTCTTGCTCCTTATAGCGCAGTCCTCCCAGAAACATCGATAAACCCATGACCAGCAGTAAGTTACCAATAATCGAGCCGGTGAGACTGGCTTTTACCACATCGACTAAACCAGCATTCAACGCCACCAAAGCAATAATCAACTCCGTAGCATTGCCAAAAGTCGCATTGAGCAAGCCCCCGAGGGATGGGCCTAAAACTACCGCAATTTCTTCAGTGGCCGTACCCATCCAAGCTGCTAGCGGAATAATGCCTAAACAAGCAGTTACAAAAATAACCGGCGCACTCCAATGCAAGAAGTGACCGGCGATCGAAATAGGAATAAAAAGTAATAGAAAGGATAGGATATTTCTGAGACTCATCAACTGACCCTGAATTAGCACACCATTCAGCTTACTGGAGTTTTATCACTGTATTTATCCGTAAATTTGACGATTATTCAGATGGCTCTTGATCCGAGTCCGCAGATTTACTGAAACCTAGGCCATTAGCCACCGCATAACGATCCATAAAACGCATAAACCGATCCCATTCTGCTGGAGACTTCATCAAATGGATTGCTTCTAGTGCCGCCGGTTGACCATTAACAAATTTGGCTTTAACTTCCCGCGTAATAATTTCTCCCTCTTCATCGATCATATACAAGCCAGTAACAGCATCAGGATCGTTACGGAATAAAGCTTCTGGCTTGTCAAAATAAAGAATTGCTGTCCCTTCTTGACCATCACGAGATTTAGTCAAACGAACATCAGGTAGCACTCCTTCCGTCGTGCCGCGCGAAAACTGCATTTGAGCCATAAGATAATAGGTTATTAAAAACGATTAACCGATTTTAACATTGCAGGGAGACTGCTCTGCCCCAAAGTCTCACAAAAAACCCATCTACAGAAGTTAGCTGAAGACGGGTTGATTAATAAAATAACTCTGAGCTTATTCCTCAGTAGCTGAAACAAAATCTTCTTCCGGAACCTCAACTTCCGAATCTTCATCACTAGCTGATGCTTCGATCGACTGGCCAGAAGCCTTTGCAATCAGCATTTCACGGTACTTCTGAGCCATCTCTTCAGCCATTTCGTAGACCTGTTCGCGGTTCTTAATCATGTCACCAGGTTCGGGTTCCAACTGCTTGGTCGAAAGAGAAATCCGACCTCTTTCCGCGTCTAGATCGATAATCATGACTTTCACTTCGTCATTCACATTGAAAACACTATGTGGCGTATCAATATGGTCGTGAGAAATCTCGGAAATGTGCAGCAGACCACTAACACCACCAATATCAATAAAGGCACCGTAAGGCTTGATCCCACGTACCGAACCGATGACAACCTCGCCTACTTCCAGACGATTCATCTTCCGTTCGACTAACGCCCGACGATGGCTAAGAACTAGGCGGTTACGGTCTTCATCAACTTCCAAAAACTTCAACGGCAACTCTTCATTCAGCAGCTCTTCTTTAGGTTTGCGAGTGCTGATGTGAGAACCAGGAATAAAGCCCCGGAGACCTTCAATGCGTACTAAAGCACCACCACGGTTAGTAGCAAATACTTGAGACCGAACAGTGGCATCTTCAGCTTGCAACTGCCGCACTCTTTCCCAAGAACGCATATATTCAATACGCCGGATCGAAAGCGTTAGCTGACCATCTTCATTTTCATCGGTGAGGATGAAAAACTCTCGCGTTTCGTTGGACTGTAAAACTTCTTCCGGAGCATCTACTCGATTGATCGACATCTCCTGAATCGGAATATACGCAGCAGTCTTAGCACCGATATCAATTAGCGCTCCTCGGGGTTCTAGACTAAAGACAGTACCCGCTACCACATCGCCGGGGCTAAAGTGATAGTCATACTTATCTAATAAGGCTGCAAAATCGTCGAGGGTGAAGCCAATATCGGTAGCAGTTTTTTTCTGAGTGACCATGCGAAATTTCCTAAGTTTAAGTTCTCTGTAGTTACTACGCCCCTTGCTAACAGAACAACCAACAAGTTGCTTGTTCAATTAACACAGCTCTACTATTCCTCACGAAGAGGTGAGAGAGTGAGTCCTCATTTATGAACAATGAGGTGCGAAAGTGAGGATTTATAATCCGAACATCACATAATATCACTTTTAGCGAACCTGAGTAAAATTCCTTAACTAGCACCAGAGCCAGAGCGGCAATAGTTATTGATTCCATCCACCAAATCTTTTTCGGGGCTGGCCACTTGGCTCAATTTGGCTCGGCCCTTAGCAACTTCCGAATTCTTCTTTTTGCTTTGGCTATCTAAAATCTGTTTGGTCACCTGGCTAGAATTTTGATACATCAGTGCGAATTGATCTTTAATTTCTTTCAGCTTGGGGTCATTTGTACTGACGGCTCTCATGTCTTGAGCGCCTTGAGCAAAAGCATCAGCAGACTTGCGCACTGCCCCCAAATCTCCCTTGGTAACACTCTTGCTGATTTCTTGGGTATCTAAAACAAGTTGATTGTGAATTTTTTTGATTTTTTGACATTGAGATACCTTACTTTCGCAACCAGTGAGCAATAGACCCATGATTAAAAGCAACAACCAGCGAGAATTAGACTGCAACACAATATTTATTTTATTTTACATATTTGACTTAGAGTTTCCATTGAAGCAGAGGCTGATGCCGATTTCTAAATATTTAGCAATCAAAACTGATCGCAGCCAACGTAAGCCTGCCATCAGAAACAGACTAAGCTTGATAATTAAGACATAGTTCAACGAATATCTAGTAAGCCTCTTGCAACTCATAGAAATCTGGTGAAATATAATCTTTCCGTAGTGGCCAGCCGACCCAATCTTCGGGCATTAAGATCCGCTTGAGGTTGGGATGCCCAGAATAGACAATACCGTACATATCATAGGTTTCACGCTCCTGCCAGTCCGCAGCTTTCCAGATCCAGTATACCGAGGGCACCACCGGATTCTCTCTAGGCAAAAACACCTTGACTCGGATTTCGGGGGGCTGGCTGGCTTCATCAGTCAGTTTAGTCAAATGATAAAAGCTCACCAAATCACCACCGGGACCGGCATCATAACCGCCTTGACACTGCATATAGTTAAAACCATAGGCATACAGAGCGGCACAAATGGGTAAAAGGAACTGGGCTTCGACCTTGAGGACTTCTACGCCTAAATGGTCTAGTTCGATCGGCAGGTGATCGACAAAGCCATTAGCTGTTAACCACTGGGAGGTTTCACCAGCAGCTACCAGGGGTGCTGGTGGATGAGTCGTTTCAGTAGTTTCGGTGGTTTCTTCAGCCACGATCGACCTCTTGTTTTTGGGTAGTTAACAGAGCGGGGGGAATCGGCATTCCCATCGCCGCCGCTAATTCAGCTGGGGGATTATTATGATTACCGGTTTGGAGATACTTACCAGTCAAGATTGGCTCTACTACAATCATTTTGTGGGTGGTACTGTAGTAGCGATGCGTTTGCTGAAGCTGATCGCGTTCTTGAATAGATTCATTAGCAATCTTTTTGCGCAGCTTAATAATCGCATCCATTACCGCTTCTGGCCGAGGTGGGCAACCAGGCAAGTAGATATCCACTGGAATAAGTTTATCCACACCACGCACGGCAGTGGGCGAATCGACGCTGAACATACCGCCAGTAATCGTACAGGCTCCCATCGCAATTACATACTTAGGTTCAGGCATTTGTTCATACAAACGTACCAAAGCCGGAGCCATTTTCATGGTGATGGTACCAGCAGTAATCAATAGATCGGCTTGACGAGTACTGGCACGGGGTACCAGACCAAACCTATCGAAATCAAAGCGTGAGCCAATCATTGCGGCCAACTCAATGAAGCAACAGGCTGTCCCAAAAAGTAATGGCCACAGACTAGAAAGTCTTGCCCAATTATAAAGATCGTCTACCGAGGTCAAAATTACATTTTCAGATAGATCATTAGTCACCTGCGGACGTTCCACCGGGTTGATCAAACCAGGGTTGTTACTCAAGACCATTCTAAGGCTCCTTTGCGCCAAGCATAAACCAAGGCAATGACAAGAATTGCGATAAAGACTAGGGCTTCGATAAACGCTAGCAGACCTAACTGATTAAAGGCCACTGCCCAAGGATATAAAAACACAGTTTCCACATCAAAAACTACAAATACTAAAGCAAACATATAGTAGCGGATATTGAACTGAATCCAAGCCCCGCCGATCGGTTCCATCCCAGACTCGTAGGTAGTACGCCGCTCAGGACCACCACTAGCAGGGCGAAGCAGTTTGGAGGCAGTTAGTGCTAGAAAGGGCACCAGACTGCACACCATGAAAAACCCTAATAAATACTCGTAGCCGTCTAGAACAAACACAGGTCGCTCTCTTCGTTCAATATAGGGACTAAAACACCAGCTAACATGTTATCACAGGCGATGAGGTTGAGTGGTAGCGAGACAGTTAAGACTAGGCATTTGAGAAATGAGCATAAAAAAACACACTAAAATATTTAGTGTGTATCAGCTAACATTTTCAAAATTAATATAAATTAATTCTGAGATAGCAACTGAATTTGCTACACGATTTAAGCTTTGGTTTCTAGGCGGGTGTAGAAGATACCGCGAATTTTCACTTCTTCCGGCTCATCGGCACCTAAGTCAGTGTCAGAGGTTTGCTCGCTTTCAAAAATACCGGCAACTTCACCAGTGGCACTGTTGACCTTAGCAACTTCAAAGGTGATATGACCTTTATAGCTGTTGGTATTCTTCACATTAGTCTTGCCCAGCTTGGTGCTGTCAGCTTCGGCTGGTAGCGCCACAGCGTTATCGTAACCACTGGCTACCCCCCGACCCTTAGGATCGAGGAAAACAGATCCACGGTAAGAAGGTACTTTAAAACTACCACCAAAGTCAGTGGAAGTATTGAGAGCGGTGACAGTAGCATCACTGGTGGCCACTAACTCTTTAATGGTGAAAAGGAATGGTACTAGCTCACCACCGGGCATTTTGACGGTGATTGCTTGAAAGTCGATGCCATCTTCTTCGGTAAAGACCAGCTTGCCGTCACTGTTGATTTTGACAGTGCCTTCAATTTGGTCGAGGCTGGAGGTGGCGCGAGTTACAACTTTACCAGGTACAAATTCGGCAGCCTGCCGCTTGTTTAAAGGTTCAGCTTTCACGAAATAGTCGGTGGGTTGTAGACACATGTCTAAAAATCGATAAGTCTTATTGCTATCGATATCGATCGAACCCCGGCTAATATCGGAAATAGTAGGGCAATTATTTGCTAAGCCAGTGTTACGAATCTGCTCGTAAGTTAGGGGGACACTACTGGCATTCGCGGGGGCTTCGCTACAAGCGGTTAAAAAACCGATGCAAACAGCCATCAGCGCCGCGATTAATCCACGAAAGTTCATGTTTAACCTCAAATTTGGGAAATTTAATATTATATTTCTGGACAGATATGTGAGCAGTAGCACAGCACTAACTGCCGACGAGAGCAAATAAATAACAATCATATATTCAGGCAATCGCCAGCAGCGATCCGACTTATTACAGATTTTTCTTGCCCGTTACCATTAATGTATTTACCATGAATTAGCTCATACTGTCATGCTGGACAGTTGCCGCCTATAATTAAATGCCAACTGCGCGTACTTCTTGAGAACGTAAACTTTAGTAACATTTTTTGACAATTTGCCTGGAATTAAAATGAGTGAAAATGCCAATTTGACTAGTCTGATCGCGCAAGTAAGTAAAGTAAGTCGCCATTTAGCAACTGTTCATCAGCATGATGTGGTAGAACTGCTAGCAATTTTGCGGCTATTAGAAAGTCTGCACCGCGAGATTCGGGAGGACTATTTTCAGGAAGCCCTGCCCAACAACCGGCATGGGTTATACGGTTTGTTAATCGAAATCGAAGAAAAAGGTGGCTGGCCATATATCGATCGATTAAAAATTCAGTCTTTGCTGACCAACCTGCCGGAGGAAGACAACCAAACCGCTGAAAAATTGCCCTAGCGTTTGACACCCAAAAGAGGGAGCCGACCAGCCAACCCAGTCATTAGACGAAGAGAAAAATGCTTGAGCAGCGGCACCTGTTGTAATACCTGGAGGCCAAGCCGTCGCAGGACAATTATTGGCCACCAGCGATTGGAAAATAGTCGATCGAGGAAGTCTGTAAAGGCCAAAATTGCCCAATTTTCTAGTTTGCGCCAGCGTTGATAGCGATTTAGTACTTTCAAGGAGCCAATGTCTTCGCCTTGAGCGTGAGCGGCAATAATTACTTCGGCGAGGGCAGCAGCATCACGAATACCTAGGTTCATACCCTGACCAGCGACCGGGTGACAGCAATGTGCCGCATCACCCACCAAGGCTAATCGATCTTGAACATATCGATCACTCTGCATTAGTTTAACCGGGAATAGAGCGCGGGGACTATCTAAAGTCAGTTTGCCTAGCAAGTTACCAGTGGCCGTTTCTAAGCAAGAAATGAAGGTGCTAGCAGACATCTCGACTAGTTCTTGAGCGCGATCATGGGGAGCAGTCCAGACAATCTGCATTCGACCATCGGCCAGCGGCAGCACACCCATGGGACCGTCGTACCAAAAGCGCTCGTAAGCAATATTGTGGTGAGGATATTCAGTTTGGATGGTAGCAGTGACACAAGATTGCCAATAAGCCCAGCCTTTGGTTTGGATACCGGCCTGCTGGCGGAGAGGAGATTTGCTGCCGTCAGCACCGATGACGAGCTTGGCCTGGAGACACAGGGCTTGGGTGGAAGTTTGAATCAGCAGCTCTGTTTGACCACTAGCTGGCTCCAGTCGCTCGACGCTGGCTGGACAGAGATAAGTAAAGTTTGGCGCTGCGGCCAGCTTTTCTTGCAACGCGGTCAGCAGGGTCTGGTGGCCAGCAGAGTAGCCTAAAACTGGGGTGCCCAGATCTTGAGGGACTAGCTGCACAACAGTGGGGTGGTCAGCATCGGAGATTTGGATTTGACTGAATTGACTGAAATGGGGCAATACTTGCTCCCAGATACCCAAGTTGGTGAAGATTTGACCAGAGAGAATTGATAGTACATAAGAGCGATTTTTGGCTAGTGACTCGGCTTGGGCTTCGATGAGGATGACTTTTAGATCGGACTGCTGTAGGGCGAGGGCTAAAGTGTGGCCAACAATGCCGCCACCAACAATCGCGACATCATAAACGGCTGTAGCTAGGGAGGAAGGGGTGGCGGCGATCATGGAATACTCTGGTGCTTATCAAATCTTTACGTCTATAGATATCTATTCTGACAGATTTTTTTACAGATAGAATGTCTCTACAAATTTTCTATCGACTCGATCGAACCTTATTTTTAAAGTAAATGTCGATCGGCAGCTTTTGGCATTGCAGAGCGAGTTGCCAACGTTTTGTGATTAAAAAGGTCTGTAGAACAAGTAATTGCTGTTACTTCACCTGCTTCATTACGGTTCACTTGATAAGTACTACCCCGATAGATCAGTTCGTAACTGTTTGGTTTGACGGAAGCGAGTTTAGCAATGCTTGGATCAAATAGATAAGTGCTGCCTCGATAAATCAATTCATAAGCTGATTGGTCAGTTTTTGGAAATTCAATACGGGCTTTTAATTTAGCAGGATCGTAATTGTAGGTAGTGCCGCGATAGATAAGTTTCATGTTTTTTCCTAGTCAATTTATTATTAGTTTTGCTTGTGTTAATTAATTTAATTAACTACCTTTATCATGTAGATATCGCTCAAAAAAATATCTAAAAAACGTCTTAGTTCGTGATAAACAAAATAGTGTGATCTCAACTAACTTTTGTTAATTACCTGAGTAAATTTACTTAAGTTTTTTGTTAATTTCCTTTGTTTACAGACAAAATTCCGATCAAAAAATCATTCGGTTGAAGCAAGTATGCAGTTGGCGACCGATCTCTAAATTTCCAACCAGCACCTTCCAAAGAAGTGATCTAGTATAAATATGGGAAATTACCTCCAGCGATGATTTTCTGAGCTTTTTCGGTGGAGGCAAATAACCATTTCTTCCAATGAGCCTAATCTAATAGAATTACCGTCTTTGCTGACTCCAGAGAGCTTCGCTACGTTTATGAATGCCACCTCTGTCCAGTACGATGCTTGGCGCAGCCAAGTGCATAGACATTACCCTTATTATCACTATCCAGACAGAGTCCAGTCTTCTCGTTCTTGTATGTGCCACCATCGCCAGAGGAAAACTCCCAACGCTGGTAAGGATTATCCGACTTGCAGTTATTCGCATAGACCTTAGCATCATTACCACTGTCCAGACAGAGTGCAGTTCCTTGGCTCTTGAAGACCCAATTAGAGCCGTTTTTACCAATGTCCCACTGTTGGTATGCGTTATTACCTTCACAGCCTCTTGTATAGATTTTCCCATCTCGATTGCCGTCCAGACAGCGACCTGTTGTCTGGCTTTGTACAGTTCCCTTAATGGACTGGGCAGAGACTGTCAAAACAGTACTTGAGAAAGCTAGTGTTGTACCAACTAAAATTAAAGCAAGTTTGTTTTTCATATCATTTTTCCTGAAATTTAGAGAACGGCATCTTTGCCTTGGTATGTCCTTATAGTAGATTTTTCAGAATAGATATATATCTGGAAAAGGTCTTGACTAGCTATTACCAAAAGAGAGTAATTACTACTTACTTTTGGTAACACAATCAGTAAAAATACTTAATCATTTTGTTGATCGCAGAGATGAATCACCCTCATCCCCTAGCCCTTTCTCCCAGACTTGGGAGAAGGGGAATCGGATTATTGCTCCCCTCGCCCAATTTTGGGAGAGGGGTTGGGGGTGAGGGCAAAATCAATTTTCATACTTGAATTCAGCAACGCCCGCCTTTAATCATCGGGGTATCGATCGAGTTAAAGCCCACAACTACGGCGAACGTCAGGCTTACAGCGACGTGAACGAGTTTGCCAAAATAGCCAGTTGCGATCGATTGCTAAGCGTGAGACGGTTCAGAAGATGAGTCACATAGGTTTTGACCGTCCCTTCCGCGAGATTCAACTGAGCAGCAATTTGGCGATTCGGACAGCCTTGACCAATTAGCCGTAAAACATCTCGTTCTCTGGGCGGTAGCTGCACTAAAGCTTCTGGCTCGGCTCGAGGCAGACGATCATCTGGATCGGAAATATTCGTTACCAGCTTTTCCATCAGTCCGGGAGCCATTTGGCAATAGCCCCGCTGAACTAACCGGATCGCCACAGCCAATTCTGGAGCAGGCATATCTTTGAGCAAATAACCTTTCGCACCAGCTCGCATCGACAGCGCAATATCTCGATCGTCATCAAAGGTACTCAGCACTAATACTTTGACGGTGGGAAACCGATCGGCGATCAACCGTGTCGCTTCAATCCCAGTCATCACCGGCATCCGAATATCCATCAACACCACATCTGGCAGCAAAGATGCCACCTGTTCAATCGCCACTTGTCCATTTTCCGCCGACCCCAGCACTTCCAGGTCTTCCTGCTGGTTGAGAACTGCGGCTAAACCTTGGCAAATTAAACTTTGGTCATCTACCAGTAATAGACGAATCATCGCAGCACCTCTGATAAAGGAAGTTCAACCTGAATTTGACAACCAGCTCCTAGTGACGTTGTTAAGTGCAACTTACCGTCAAGAGCAGCAACTCGTTCTTGCATCCCTTGCAATCCAAATCCAGTTGTTTGCTGTTGACAATTGAAGCCCCGACCGTTGTCAGCAATCACGAGGTTAATAAGATCATCTATAGTTACCAAATGAATTTGCACTTGGGTTGCTTGAGCATATTTAGAAATATTAGTTAATGCTTCTTGTACGATCCGGTAGAGCGTTTTCGATACAGATAAGGAGACAGGTTTTGTCAAGTGAGTGTGAACAATAGGAGTAATGCCTGTGACTTGCCGAAACTCTTCGGCTAAAGCCGCGACCGTCTCGGCTAAAGGCTGTTCGGTGTATTCCGCTGTCCGCAATGTCCGCACCGATTCCCGAACTTCTTGCATAGCAGTTGTCCCTAGACGCTGCGCCTGAGTCAGAAAAGACTGGGCTTGCCTCGGATCGGTGTATAACAAGCTGGCCGCCGCTTGCAGTTGAACATTTAAAGCCGTCAGGGAATGGCCTAGGGAGTCGTGAATCTCGCGGGCAATCCGGTTGCGTTCTTCGATCGCCGCCATCTCTTCAATGCGTTGTTTGAGCGATCTTTCCTGCTCTAAAGCTTGTAAAAGATTGGTCTGGGTTTCCTGTAACTGCTGATTCTGGGCTTGTAGCTGTAGTTGCAGTCGTCGAATTGTCAGTTGATTCTCAATCCGGGCGAGCACCTCTTCAACCTGAAAGGGCTTTTGGATGTAATCTACGCCACCGCTGGTGAAGGCTTTGACTTTATCGAATACCTCATCGAGAGCACTGATAAAAATTACTGGAATCTCGCAAATTTGCTGATTTTCTTTCAGGCGTTGACAGACTTCATAGCCATCCATATCCGGCATCTTAATATCAAGCACAATCAGGTCGGGTGGAGCCGCTTGGGCACCCATCAATGCCATGGCTCCGTTTATGACACTCCGCACTTTATAGCCATGCTCTGTCAGCGTAGATGATAGCAAGCGCAGGTTATCTGGCGTGTCATCTACAATCAGAATATTGCCTTTGGAAGCAGCCGGGAAGTTCATTTAGCATTCCTCTGAGGCTTAAGATGGCGGTGAGGTTAATTCCATAATTCGATCGAACCGATAGCGATTTACCAGGTTGGCGATAGCCAGAGCCAGACTAGCATATTCGGGCGGGATTTGCTGAATAAGCTGAGCAATTTGCTCAGCGTCAACTTGAGTAGCAGCTTGGTGCAGTTGTTCCCGCCATTCAGCAGGCATCTTCTCTAGCGACAATAGGGCGATCTTCAGATCAGATTGCGTCATCTCCGGTTTGGCAGGCAGGACGAGCGGTTCGTACTGGTAGCGTACCCCCAAGTAATGCGCTATTTTTTCAAAAATCTCCTCCTCACGGCAGGGTTTGCGAATAAAGTCATCGCAGCCCACTGCTAGAGCCAGTTCACGTTCTTCTTCAAAGGCACTAGCCGTCAGAGCAATAATCACAGTTGTCTGCCCCCGCAGCTGCGCTTTGATCTGCTTGGTTGCTTCATAACCGTCCATTACGGGCATCCGCAGATCCATCCAGATTAGGTGGGGGGCGAAAGATTTCCAGAGATCGATCGATTCCTGTCCATTCTCTGCTTGCCGGACTTCAAAACCCAACGGCTCCAGGAGTTTGACCAACAACTGACGACTTTCTAGCTGATCTTCGACGACCAGCAGACGATAACGCGGCTGATCGGGTGCTAAACCAACCACACGTTGCAGGGACTGCGGCGGAGAAACCCCAACCATGGCGGCTTTCAGTTTTGCCGTCTCGGAGAGAAGCACCAGTGGGATATCGAAATGAAAGGTGGTGCCCTGGTCAACCTGAGTTGATAGCATCAAGTTGCCACCCATCAGCTGTACAAATTCATGGCTAATGGCAAGTCCTAGTCCGGTTCCTTGTTGAGATTGACGACCTGATTCGGTTTGAGCGAAAGCATCAAACAAAATGGCTAGCTCGTCAGCAGCAATTCCGACACCAGTATCTTCAATTTCAAAGCAAAGACGCTGGTCTGAACAGCTGTGGCTCCCGCCTGTTCCTACTTTTCCCTGCTCGACCCCAACTCGCAAGTTGACTTGACCCACCTTGGTGAACTTGATAGCATTCGATAATAAATTCATCAGAACTTGGCGGAGTTTCCGCTCGTCGGTGCTCACGTATTGTGGAACATCAGCTTGTCGCTCTACCAGCAATTGCAGACCCTTAACCATCGCTTTAGGTTGCCACATATCATTCAAAGCCTGGAGTTGGCGATAAAAATCGAAGCTGGTTGCGTTGAAACTTGCCCGTCCTGCTTCAATCTTGGACATTTCTAACACGTCATTAATCAACTCCAAGAGATGTTCGCCGCTGCGAGCGATCGTACCCAAATATTCTTGCTGTTGGGCAACTAGTAGCTGATACTCCTGCGCAGAGGTGGTGCCGTCTCGGAGAGAATCGCGCGCCAGTAATTGGGTAAATCCCAGAATGATATTGAGCGGTGTGCGCAGTTCGTGGCTCATATTGGCCAGAAACTGGCTCTTAGTCCGATTAGCAACTTCCGCCGCTAGTTTGGCTTGTTGCAGTGCTGCTTCTGCTTCTTTGCGATCGCTAATGTCTTCAGTAACCCACAAGCAAGCAGTTTGTCCGTTTAGGTTAAAGAGTTCGGCGGACAGCAGCGCTGTTTTTGCTTCTCCTGTTTTGGTGCGCAGTGACACTTCCTGATGGCGAACACTACCCTGCTCTTGTAAAAGCTGGAAAATGCGGGCACGATCGGCAGGATTCTGATAAAAATTCAGCTCCAGGGCACTACGTCCAATCACTTCTTCGCGGGTATAACCAGTCTCGCTACAGAACCGGTCATTGACCTCGATAAAGCGGCTATCGGGAAGGGTGGTAATAGAAAATAGGTTGGGACCAGAGCGAAAGGCCGACACAAATTTCTCTTCGGCTTGCTGAGTAGCTGCGGCATAGAGTCTAATTTTGAGCAAGATCCAAGTGGCAATACCGGCCAGCAGGATAATCGACAACAAGTAAAACCCAAGCCGATAATTATTAGTTCGATCGCTTGCTGATAGCGACGATTATAAGCTTGGGCAAGACTCTCGCTACTTTGAGCAGTAGGCGACTCCATCACAATCGCGATTGAATTATTGACTAGAGCACGTCTATCAAGAACAATCCGGGCATGAGCCAGCACCATTTTAATCGCGGTTCCTTCAGTTTTGGCAGTGAAATCTGCCAAGATCTGGGAGATTTCACTGCCAATTTGGGATACCAAAGTGTTATTGGTAGAGAGATTAAACAACAAAATATCCCGCAGCAGGGTATTCAATCGATTTGCCAAAGCGGGATCAGTGGTATCTTTAGTAACTACATCATTAATCGCAATCGGGAAATAAGTTAGTGAGTTAATCAAAACGGCATTTTGCGATTGAAACCTCAAAATCGACTCTTCCTTCTGCTGCCAAATGTAGATGTGTTTTTGCAGGAGGCGATCGAGTTCTTGATAACTCTGTTCGTCGATAAAACTAGGCATTTGCTGAAGATTGGTCTGTAATTGTTTAAGCCGCGCTAAATCGTTGACAATCGGGTCATAATTGTTGAGCAGTCCATCCCGCACCTGCAAGACATTTTGATTGATGCGGGCATCTAAGGTTTGTATTTGGCGCAAGTGAGCGAGATATTGATTGTGGCGATCAACATCGATCGTTAACGACTTGACCCAGAGAATTACCAATACCAACAGTACACCGGGTAACAGATAACCGCTCCATGCTAAAAACATGCGCGAGTAGTCTCGTTTTTGGCGAGAACCAGACGAGAACGCCACTCTGATTCTTTGGTAAAAGGCTGATTTCATAACGGCTTGCCTCGATACTCACCAGTGAGGGTGCCTAAAAACTGAACAATCAGTTCGATCTGCTCTGTGGGCAGGGGGCGACCGAGTTGATACTTTGTCATCTTGATGATTGCCTGTTTCAAAGTCTGAGCCGACCCATCGTGAAAGTAAGGCGGAGTGACAGCCACGTTGCGTAGGCTAGGAACACGAAATAGATATCGATCGGCAGGATTTTTGGTGACAGTAAAGCGACCTAAATCTGCTGAGGTGATCTGACCGCGATCGGCTAAATAGTTACCAATAACGCCAAAGGGTTGAAACATATTGCCGCCTAAATTCACGCCTTGATGACAGCTAATGCAACCATAAGTTTTAAACAACCGATACCCCTCTTGTTCCGATCCAGTTAATGCTTTTTGGTCACCGTGCAAAAAGCGATCAAACCGAGCATTAGGGGTGTTGAGAGACAACTCGTAAACGACGAGCGCATCTTTAATATTGGTTGGAGTCAATCCATCTGGGTAAATCTGACCAAATGAACGCACATATTCGGGAACCTGTTGCAACGCTCGAATCGTTTCCGGCCATTGAATGCCCATAATCTCAGCGTTGGTCATCAGCGCATCGAGATGATCGGCCAGGTTGGCAAATTTCCCATCCCAATTGAGTCGGAAGTTGAAACGTGTATTAAATATAGTTGGGGTATTAACTTTTGTAGAGATTCCATTAATGCCGATCGAATGAGAACGGCGATCGGCTCCACCCAAGCTAAAACTGTGACAACTGACACAAGATATCTGGTTCTTGTTAGAAAGGCGCACGTCTTGAAATAATTTTTCACCCAAAGCAACTTTGGGGCGATCGATGACCATCTCCTGCGGAATAGGCTGAATCGGTTCGTCAGTCTGAGTTACTTCTACCCGTTGTGTTGTTGTCACAGATGATGGCTGAAAATACAAAAAATGCTGCACCAAGAGTATGAGCAGGCTGACTAAAAAAACTAAAGCCAGAAAGCAGATCCAACTTTGAATTCGGCGATTGGCATTCAATAATTTCATGCTATTTCTTGACTTTCAGAGCGATTGTCGTTGTGAAACATTGCACCTTTACCCACTCTAACCCAAAGACTGTTTGTGCTGAATTACTTTTAACATCCGTAGCGTTTCATCGACACTACGAGCAAAATCAAAATTATTCACAGTCATCTGCTGAATAATCCCCACTTTGTCGATAATAAATAGCCCGCGCAAAGCCACTCCAGCTGATGGCTCCAGCACATTATAAGTAGCACTGATTTCCTTAGTAATATCGGATACCAGTGGATAACTCAGATCGCCTACTCCACCGGATGTGCGATCGGTCTGAATCCAAGCTAAATGACTGTATTGACTATCCACCGATACCCCTAAAACCACTGTATTCAATTCCTGGAAAGCTAGATGCTGATCGTGAAAAGCCATTACTTCCCCTGGACAAATGAAGGTGAAATCCAGAGGATAAAAAAACAGCACCACATATTGCCCCAGATACCGCGAGAGTTGCACTTCGCCAAATTCTTGATTAATCACCGCCGCTGCTGTGAAATCTGGAGCCGGTTGACCAACCCGCAAACAGTGAGCCTGGGGATAAACAATCATGACATCGCACTTAGGAATCGGACATCTTCACGATAGCGATCGGTAGAACTTCAGTCAACCAACCAGTAGATGCGTTAATCTATAGGCGTGCATTTTCATTTACTGCCCACATGAGTGACCAGCCAATTCTTGCTATTCAGCCGTTAGCCTTATTTGTAACCGATCTCGACCACACCCTGGTTGGCGACCCAGTTGCCCTCAAAACGCTTAATACATTGCTCACCAAATTACGCCAAGAGCAAGGACTAAAGATTGCCTATGCCACCGGTCGATCGATCACCTCCTATCAAGAACTGGCTGCTGCCGAACAACTACTGATCCCTGATGCCTTGGTCACGTCAGTAGGTACCGAAATTTATCTAGATGGTGAAAAGACTTGTGCGGAGTGGGATGAAAAGTTGGCCCTGGGCTGGCAGAGATCAGAGATTGTCCAAATTGCCAAACGTTTTGCGGACTTAGCTTCCCAGCCTCAGTCTGAGCAACGTCCTTACAAAATCAGTTACTATCTCAGCGAAGAAGCAGCAATCGAAGTCATTCCCCGCCTCCGTCAAGAACTGAAAAAACATGGAATCATTGCTGAGATTATTTATAGTGGTCACAAAGATCTTGATATTATTCCCAAAGCTAGTAATAAAGGAGCTGCTGTGCAGTTTTTGCGCCAATTTTGGTCAATTTCAGCCCAGCAAACGGTAGTTTGTGGGGACTCTGGTAACGATATTTCACTATTTAGTTACGATGCTGAATACGGGATTTTAGTGGGGAATTCCCACACCGAGCTAAAGCTCTGGTACGAAATCAATGCCACAGAACGCCACTACCTAGCTCATGGTAACTGTTCTCAAGGTATTGCTGAGGGCTTAGACTATTTTGGTTTTATTTAAGTTGGTTAACTAGGCTGGCTGGGTTTATGCCGTCTAAATAAGCTGCTCATCGTCATCCCAGTCACCAACAGTCCAACAACCCCCAAGCCATTCAAGATGGGATAGATCGCTTTTAGATGAAATATCTCACCAGTGTGCAAGTGGAGTAAGAAACCTTGGGATAAGCCTAATTGCCAGTGCCAATCTTCAGTGATGGTAATAGCCATCCCGGTCAGAGCCGTTAAGGCCATCGGTAGACACAAGATGGGAGCTAGAAATCGGTGATATCTGCGGAACAAATGTTTGATGGAATGTTTCATGGCGACGGATAATCTTCAGGTAGGATAATGCCAACAACTTCACCATCATAGATTATGACCGACAATTCTATCAGCCCCAGCAAATCGGCACGGTCTTATGCAGTGCTATCGATCGGAGCGGCGGTAGCAACGATTGCGCTTAAGTTTATGGCCTATCATCTCACTGGCTCTGTTGGTTTGCTGTCCGATGCTTTGGAGTCAATCGTTAACCTGGTAGCGGCGGTAGCGGCACTGGCGGCGTTAACTTTAGCCTCGAAGCCACCTGACTCCGGTCATGATTTTGGCTATTCCAAGGCGGAATATTTTTCCAGCGCTCTCGAAGGGCTACTGATTTTGCTAGCAGCCATCAGCATCATCATCGCAGCTATTCCCCGGCTGCTGCATCCTCAGCCGATCGAACAAGTCGGCTGGGGACTTTTGATATCGTTGGTTGCGGCAGCGATTAATGGCGGCACAGCTTGGCTGCTATTGCGGGCAGGACGCAGACTCCGATCGATCACGCTCAAAGCTGATGCACACCATTTACTGACCGATGTCTGGACTTCAGCTGGTGTGCTGGTTGGTTTAGTAGCAGTCCAGCTAACTGGCTGGTTGATTTTAGATCCGCTAATTGCAATCGCGGTGGCGATTAATATTATTTGGGCAGGTTTTCGGCTGCTACAAGAAACTGGTGCGGGTCTGCTGGACGCAGCCCTACCCACTAATGACCTAGAGGCGATCGATCAAGTTTTGCAAAAATATCAGACTGACGGTATTCAGTTTCATGCCCTGCGCACTAGGATGGCCGGGGCACGGCACTTTGTTTCTTTTCATGTTTTGGTGCCGGGGAAGTGGACCGTGCAACGGGGGCATGATCTCTGTGAACAAATTGAGTTGGAGATCGGGCAAGTGCTGCCAGGAACGCATACCATCACCCATTTAGAACCAGCCGAAGATCCGACTTCCTGGAACGATCAAGGACTCGATCGATAGATTATAAAAATAGCGCGAGCAGGTCTTTAATTACTAACGTTCGATCAACATCCTCTTGACTGAGATAAATTTGGAGCAGATTATTTAACATCCGTTGCAAAAACTGTCGCTTGGTCACTGGCTGCAATATTGCTGGGGGCAGTGTCGGAATTTCTTGCTGATAAATCTGGACTAATTTTTGGCGACAATCTTCCGTAAATAGAATTTCTCCTTGATTAAAAGTATCAATAAAAATCTCGGAGTCTTCAAAGTCTGGACGGATGATAAAGTGACCGGGCA
This sequence comes from Synechococcales cyanobacterium, assembly GCA_043755575.1. Taxonomy (GTDB): domain Bacteria; phylum Cyanobacteriota; class Cyanobacteriia; order Cyanobacteriales; family Chamaesiphonaceae; genus JAAFHZ01. The sequence continues at coordinate 7,968 of JAYUSR010000144.1, read as the reverse complement.
TCCCAATCCCCACCATTGGTAGATCGACTCGCTGCGCCATTTCCAGGTATACCAAAGCCAAAGTAAGGGGAATACCTATCCGCCGAGCCAAGACATCATTCAAAAAACTATTGCGAGGATCATAATAGTTAGAAGTATTGCCACTAAAGCCTAACTCCGCATACAAATAATCATTGATCGTCTGGATCACCCGCAAGGGATAGCGAGATTGAGGCAACCGGGTGGCTAGTTCCGTGGCCATTTCATCTAAAATCTGGAGCTGTGCATCAACATCCAAAGCCGGATACTCGGTTTGGGCAATGTACAAAGCGGCTCGGGCTAAATTCAGCTCCCGCTCGGGCTTATTTATTTCGGCTAACAAACAACTGCGGACAGACATGATGGTTTTAAGTCAGGAGGAAATCAGGCAGAGCAAGCATACTAGACAAGATAATGTCACAGCCCATTCCGGCTAACAATTGCTCTTTATAAGCTAAATCTTGGCCAAAGCCCGTCAAAACTCCGATCGATCGACAGCCAGCCCCCTGCGCCGCCACTACATCACTAGCCGCATCCCCAATGTAAGCAACCTGGGGATGTTGTTCACCAATTTTTGCCAAAATTTCGCTAGGATTACTCTGCGGATAAATAGCCTGCAATACAATAAAGGGATGCGGTTTACCGAGTTTCAGCGACTGGCTCAAACTAGCTTCTGCTTCCAAAACATCATCATAAGTCACCACTCGATCGGCAGCAAAATATTGCAGCAGCGCCAGATTCTCTAAAGGTTCGAGGGTTTCGATCCGGGGTCTACCGGTAGCAATGCCTAGAGTGTAGTGATTTGCTAATAAATCCAACGTTTGACGAATCTGCTCAACATCCAACACTGTTTCGTCATCAGGTAATTGGTAGCCTTTTTTAGCTTCATACCAAGCTTGAAAATTTTGATAACACAACGACCAGAGATCGCTATTAAAAATACCTAGTGGTTGACCCAGTATGTGGGTAGCAAAGGTCGCTACATATTCTTGGACGGCGGTGCCTCGCAGTTCTGTCGTTGCTGCCCAAAACTTCTGAATCAGCTGCTGACTGGAAGTACGATCGATCACTCGACTGGTCGCAGCCTGACCAATCGCTGCTAACTGCTCGGCGATGGGTAAATCATCAGCAGGAGCAATGGAGATCTGTTGCAAGATGCCAATCAGATGTAAAGAAAACACAAAAAAAGTCAAATCCCAATTGGAATTCACCGCCCGGTTTTTTAGTTCAGTAATAAATTCGGTATCGATAATGCGATCGGCCGCAGCCATCACCTGGGCTGGAGTTGCTAAATCGCTACCAAAATAGTCCGTCAAGCCCAAATAAGGTGATTGGGAAATCAGTTCCCACACCGTCAACCGGGCTGTATTCCAATACTTGTGTTCGCTAGTAACTACACCATCTAAATCAAAGATTAATAGCTGTAAATCGGTGGTTTTCATAACTAATTCAATTCTTGTTCTATCTTGTCTAGCTCTCGATCAAGCAAGCTGCGACCACCACTATCACTGCCCATTTCCACAGCCAGAGCCAAACCCAAGAGGGTAATAGCTGGTGGAAACTTAGCTGAATCGCGTAAATTCATCGTCAGAAACGGACAGCAGAACAAAGCCGCCTTGAGGTATGTGCGCCAGTCCGCGTCTAAGTTGCCCTGAGACTTGAGCTGTTGCAACAACGGCTTCAAGACTAATTGCAGTTTCGATTGCAGGGTTTGCACTCGTTCTGGGATCGGCTGAAAATCATGAGTGACGGCGATGACTCCCTGCTCCAGCTGCCAGGAAATATTCAATTTTTCGGCGACTGCTTGCGGAAAATACATCCAAGTAGCAAAGACATTATGAAATAGCGGCTTGGTCAAGTCTAAGAGCGCTGAATGGCGGCCAGCAAAGGCCGGATCAAAATAGATCAAGCAGTCCTGTTCCAAAAAAACATTGCCATTGTGGGCATCCCCATGTCCGACCACTGACCAAACCTCTCGATCGGCTGGATTCAAAATCTCGATCGATCTCTGAATAATTTCGGCCAAAGATTCAGAGTAGTCCATGCCATTAATCTGCCACCGCCACTGCGCTAGTTCAGCAAAAGGCACAGTTTGGTGGGGCAAAGCCACCTCTTGACCTTCATAAAAAGTGGCGTAGCGACCACCAGTCAGACGATGATAAAAAAGCTGATGAATCGGCGCAGCCTGATGTTCTTCGGCGCTAAGAGACAACAATGTTTTGAGATAGATGTCTGATAAATCGCGATCGGCCTGCTCCTGAATTGCCACAATTTTGGCACCATCCGATCGATCACCCGTCTCGATCTGCCGGAGCACGTCGAACAGCGATGGCGAGTCAAAAAATTCGTAGATCAGCAACTGCTTGCCATAGGTCGTAGAGCCATACAGCGGTTGGATCACCAAATAACCCGCATCAGCCAAGATCTCCGCGTTATAGTATTCACTAATAATACTCTGCGGTTCAATATGAGTCTTGAAAAACAGCTTCTGGCCAAACTTGGCCGTAATAAAACCATTAATAGAATTTAAAGATACAGCCAAAGGCCGGACAGTTACCGATTCGACATGAAATGGTATGTCCGACTGCTGCAAAAACGCCAACATCTTGGCATTAGCCGCTGGAATATCGTGAAACTGGAGGGCTTGAATTTCTTGTAAATCTCGATCAGACACGATAACACCTTAATTATCCATTACCCAAAAACTCCTCACGCTTCAGCACCGCTTGCGCATGAGCCGGAAACCCTTCATAAGTAGCCAAAGTATGAGCGGTATGTTTTAACCCATCAAAGCCCTCGCGAGTAACGTAGCCAATCCCCGTTCTTTTTAAAAAATCATGCACAGAAACCGCTGAAAAAGACTTAGCAAAACCACCAGTAGGCAAGATCGCATTGACCCCCAAGCAGTAGTTTCCCAGCGTAATCGGCGTATTTTCACCCAGCAATATTTCGCCCACGTTGTTCAGACGACCCAACACACTCCAAGGATCTTTCACCAGCACTTCTAAATGTTCCGGAGCATATTCGTTTACAAAATCCAAAGATTGCTCCAGACTGTCAGTAAGAATAATTCCACCGTAATTAGCTAAGCCCGTCTTACAAAAGTCTTGCCGCCACTGGGGCAGCGACTCTAGATACTGCGGCAAAATTTCGACTACTTTTTGAGCTAATTCTGCACTATGAGTAACCAGCACCGCTGCTGAATCAGGGCCATGCTCGGCCTCAATCAGCAGATCCATCGCGGCAATGTGGGGATTGGTGTGTTCATCGGCTAGAATAACCGACTCACTAGGACCGGCTGGCAAACCCACATCCACCCGTCCAAACAACAGACGTTTAGCGGCTGAACCGTAAGAATTACAAGGACCAGTGATTTTGCTCACCTTCGGTACCGTTGGGGTGCCCAGAGCCATAGCCGTAATCGCCTGGATGCCACCCAGCTTATAAATATTTTTGACCCCGGCCAACTCCGCTGCCACTAGCGAAGCTGGTTCGACGTTACCTTCTTTGTCCGGCGGGGTGCAGACCATGATTTCCTTCACACCGGCCACGGTGGCAGGAACAGCCAACATCAACATCACCGAGGGAAAAGCACCTTTGCCGCGCGGCACATACAATCCAGCACTGGCGATCGGAGTTACTTTTTCGCCAGCAAAGACTCCTGGGGAGATCTCCGCCAGATGGATCTGCTCAGGCATCTGCCGTTCGTGAACAGCCCGAATGTTCTGATGGGCTTGGTAGATCGCCGCCTTAATTTCGGGGTCAACAGTTCGCTGAGCCGCCGCAAATTCGGCCTCGGTAACCTTGAGCTGCTCTAGAGTTGCGGTGGGATAGTCAAACTTCCGCACATACTCAATCAACGCTGCATCACCACGCTCTTGGATCTGGTCAATCACCTCCCGCGCCACCGCTGAGGCACCGGCAATATCCGTCTCCGATCGACGCTTAAGTTTATTTAATTCGTTAGCAGTTAACGCCGACAGCCGAAGAATTCTAACCACCAATGATTCTCCCCGATAAGATCTCTTGAACACTAGAAACAGTATTGCTTTTCGCCATTTTCCAGACCGACCATCATAGCACAGTCCCCACTCATTTGTCGGAAACACCTAAAGTCAAAGCTGCTCGGATCTGGGGTGTTTGCAAAAACTTTTTGGTATCAGCCAATAATTTATCTCCCCAAAGATTTTCTTTCAGGTAATCAACACTGGCATAACGGCTATCATTCCGTAGAGCGGTCTCTCCCAGCCGAAAAGCCTCGGCTCGTTTACCTTGTTTATAAAGAGCTACAGCCAAAGCTAATTGAGGCTCAGCCGCTTTTTTATCGATATTGATCGATCGCTGCCAAGCACGAGTAGCTTCTGGTAATTTGCCTAACTCATAGTTAATTAAACCAATATTATTCAAAGCTGGCCAAAAATCTTTTTTCTTGATCACGGCTTTTTCATAAGAGCGAACAGCCTCTGGATAACGCCTACTGCGGTAATAAGCATTACCCAAATCGAATAGCCCCTGAAGGTTGTCAGAATTGATTTTCAGGCCGCCCTGAAGTTTCTGAATGGCTGTATTATAGTCACCCTTCTGAAAAAAGGCCGAACCCATTGTAAAAAGCACATCAGCATTTTTAGGGTCTAATTTTTGAGCTTGATTAAGGCTAGCAATTCCTTGATCAATCTTTTTATTTTGAACATACAAAGTTCCTAACAATAGCCAAACATCAGCCCGCTCCGGCGCTAGTTGAGCCGCCAGTACCGCCCGCGCTAAAGCTTGTTCATACTGTTGTAACTGTGTTAAAGCCAAAGCTGTATTGTAAAGACGTTGGGCTTCGCGGGATAGATCACGCGGATCTTGCTGCAAAGTATAAGGCAACAGGACTTGAGATTGAGCAGCCGGAGCAACCATTCCACAACCGATCAAAGCAATCAAGAAAAGGGTACGTTTAGGCACGTTATGAATACAGGTAAAAGGAAAAAAGAAAATTCGCCAGGGCTAGACATCATCTGTGGTCTATAGTCTCCCAGGAGAATTCTAGCATTCTGTAATGGAACTGGATCATGATGAACACGTCTAGTATGATCAAGCTACAATGTGTTGCAAATATTCATTTTTTCACCATGAAACATCTTCTAATTCGTTTATCTGCTGGCCTATTATTGACTTTGACAGCTACGGCTAATCTCCCAGCTGTCAGTCAACCAGCAACTAGCCCATCAGCTCCAGCGAGCAAAGGTGGTGACCAATTTTCTAACAGCCCTCTGTTTCGCGGTGTTACACTCACTCCGCAACAAAAAACCCAATTGCTAAGTATTAGAAAAGACGCTGATACTCAAATTGTTAAAATGCTGACCCCAGGTCAAAAGAAAATTGCTTCTACTCAAGGACCAAGATTCGTTAAGTTTACGAAGCCTCAACAGGAAAAGTTAATGGTCATTGCTAAGACCAGCAGTGCCAAAACTGAAGCAGTTTTTACTCCTGAGCAAATTAAGCAGATCAAAGAAAACATTAAGACGCTGCAAGGTGCCAATGGTAAAACTCCGGCTCCCAATGGCCAAAAATAGTTAGTCAGAAACCCTACCTTGCTCAATTTTGTTGGTGTGCTTGGTCAGGTAGGGTTTCGATTAGTGTGGTTAACCACCCTCTCCACTGATGCCTAGAAACAGGCAGAATAAACAGGGATGAGAGAAAATAAATCAATTGCTCCCCAAAGCATTCACGTATGGAAAAGCTGCCCGCAATCATCAGATCTAAAAAACGGCTCCCAGTGGTGGCCGGTATCGCGGCCCTAGCGATCGGAGTGGCTGGGATAGGAGCTTATGCCTTCAATACTTTACGTCCCAATCAAGTAGATTTGGAAAAACTAACGGTGCTGGCCAAGCCCGAAGATATTACCCTCAAAATTACGGCTAGTGGTACTGTCCTACCCGGGCAAACAGTGAATCTCAGTCCGAAAAATGCCGGTCGGGTGGCGAAAATCTTTGTAGAGCAGGGCGATGTAGTTAAGCAAGGCCAGAAAATCGCCCAGATGGAAGATGCGGAAGGGCGGGCACAATTGCTGCAAGCTCAGGCTAATTTGCGACAGGCTCAAGCTAATCTGGCCAAGGGACGCAATGGCAGCCGCCCGGAAGAAATTGCTCAATATCAAGCCAAGTTAGAAGCAGCCCAGGCCGGTTTGGATCGATCGAAGAACGGTAATCGTCCGCAGGAAATTGCTCAGGTGCAGGCTAAACTTTCTCAGGTAAAGGCCGCTTTGGCTCTGACTCGATCGATCGCCCCTCAACAAATTCAGCAAGCTGATGCCCAAGTGGCCGTTGCTGCTGCTCGGCGCAAATTGGCCGCTAAAAAGCTAGAACGCACCCGCAAGCTTAATCAGGAAGGGGCAATAGCCTTAGAAAAGCTAGAAGAAGCCAACGCCGAACTCCAAACGACTAATGCCACCTATTTGGAAGCCCAGCAACGGCTCCAGCAGGTTAAAAATAATGCGACCCAAGAAATAAACCAGCGGCGCGCGACCGTGGCAGAACTAGAGCAAAGTCTACAGCAACAACAGTTGGGTAGTCGCCAAGAGGACACCGCCAAAGCTGCTGCCGATGTGCGCTTGGCTCAATCATATTTTCAGCAAGCCAAAAACGGTACCCGCAAAGAAGAAATCGCTCAGTTAGCAGCCGCCGTAGATGTCGCTCAGGCTCAGGTAATGACCGCCCAAGTCCAGCTAAGGGACAGCATGATTCTCGCTCCCTTTGATGGCATCATTACCCAGCGCTACGCCAGCGCTGGTGCCTTCGTAACACCAACCACCACTGCTTCTAAAGAAGGACAGGCCACTTCTACTTCGGTAGTGGCGATTGCTAAGGATTTAGAGGTCAAAGCCAAAGTGCCCGAAATAGACATTGGCAAAATCAGCAGCGGCCAACGAGTAGAAATCACGGCGGATGCCTATCCAGACGAGAAGTTTCGCGGCTCAGTCCGGATAGTTGCCCCAGAAGCCGTTGTGGAACAAAACGTTACTGCTTTTGAAGTCCGGTTGAGCATTGATGACGATCAACGAGGTGCCCTAAAGTCGGGAATGAACGTCAATACGTCATTTGTGGGTAAACAAGTGGCTAGTTCTTTGATGGTGCCAACAGTGGCGATTGTTCGCAATAAAGGTAAAGATGGGGTGTTAATACCCGGCAAGGATAGTCAGCCAGAATTCAAAGAAGTGAAGCTGGGCTTTACGGTTCGGGACAAAACCCAAGTTACCGAAGGGGTGAAAGATGGCGATCGAATATTTATTGATACGCCGAAAGGCTTTAAATTAAATAAAGATAAGGATAAATAGCCAACCATGGAAATCGCTGAAAGCCTAAAAATGGCCACTAGTACCCTGGTCGCTAACAAGCTCCGCAGTGGTCTGACCATGCTAGGAATTATTATTGGCAATGCTTCGGTAATTGCCATGGTGGGCATTGGTCAGGGTACTCAGAAACTGGCCGAAGATCAATTTAAATCCTTGGGTCCCAATACCCTATTCATATTGCCAGGTGGGCCCAATAGCCAACAAAACCGCTTTGGCTTACCCCGCACCTTAGTGAGTGCTGATGCCCGGGCGATCGCCAGGCAGGTGCCCAGCGTGGCCGGAGTCGCACCCCAGTTACAATCTAGTCAGCCGATCGTCTATGAAAGTAAAAACAGCACTTCTCAGGTAGTCGGCACTACCCCCAGTTTCTTGACGGTGCGTAGTTTTGAGGTCGCTAAAGGGCGTTTTATCACTGATGCCGATCAAAAGGCCGGAAATGAAGTGGTAGTTTTAGGACCAGATTTAGCGGAGAAATTATTTGAGGGGCGAGAGCCAATTGGAGCCAAGATTCGGATTAAAAGCGTCAGTTTTGAGGTGATTGGAATCACCGCAGCCAAGGGTTCTTCTTTTGGTAGCAATCAAGATGATGCCGCCTATATTCCGCTCAGCACCAT
>JAYUSR010000143.1:0-15155 GCA_043755575.1 Synechococcales cyanobacterium | reverse complement strand
TTGATGAGGGCTTCACTCTAATAGAAATGTTGGTAGTGCTATTAATTGTGGGTATTTTGACAACAATTGCCGTACCTTCACTGATATCGCAGAAAAAGTCGATGCGATCAGCGATGTCTCAGACGGAATCGATGTTAAAGACGGTGAATTTGGTGGCGAGAGCTAATGCTGGCAATCCTTACCGGATCCGATCAGTTTATGATGCGGGAGCCGATCGATATCAGTTGCGGGTAGAAAGTCGCCGTAGTGGTACCTGTGCTTCTACTGATCGCTGGATTAGCGATAACAACAAATTTGTTGATTTGCCTGTCGGTATAACTATTGCTGATGAAGATGGCACAGCTATTCCATCGGTGAAAGTGGCATCGTTTGCGGCTAATACAATTTGTTTTAATAGCCGGGGCGAAAGTAACGGTGGAGAGAAGAAATTTAGTCTGGTCGATATGCAGGGTCAGTCTAGAGTGTACCGGGCAAAAATGTCTGTCAGTGGAGTGGGTGACGTATCAGTTACTAAATTTGATAATAATGGAATTCTGCTGAACTAGTTAATAAATTAGGCTATCAATAAAATATTAAGAATTTGAGGGTAATTAGGTGGCTGTAGTTAGTAGAGCTATTAGTAAGTATAAAAAAAATAAGCAGGGTAGCGCAGTTCAAGGTTTTGGTATTTTGGAGGCTTCGATCGCGCTCACTACGCTGGGAGTAACTTTAGCCTACGCCATGCCGCTGTTTTTGTATTCTAAAATGAATAACTCTAAAAGTGAGATTAGAACTGGTGGGATGACAGTGGCGCAGCGCATTCTAGACAAAACTCGCGGGACACCTTTTGTAGCTATTTGTGAGACAGGGACTGTCGTTTTGAGAAGTACTATTGCTCCTGCTGTTCCTCCTGCTGATACTTGTCAATCTGGAACTACGTTGGGTTCGGTCGAAGCTGACTTGAGAGCAATGGGAAGAAACTATACTGCTAGAACATTTCACTGTGAAACTGCTAGTGATTGCTCTACTAATTACAAAACACTCAGAGTAGAGGTTCAACAAAATGGGGCGAAAATATATGAAATGTCTGCGGGTTTCACAAACTTCCGCTAAGGGCTTTACTCTTATTGAAATGATAGTTGGTATGGCTATGACTTTAGTTGTTAGTGGTATAGCTTTAGCGGCCTTGTCCAATGCTGAGAAAGGTTTTACTAAAGATAAAGGCACAATAGAAGGTGGTCAAAAGTTATCCTCGGCACTCGATATTATTGGGCGCGAGATTGTGCAAGCTGGTGAACAGATTAACGATCCGAGGTTTCCTGTAATTAAAGCCACCCCGGATGGAGTCAGAGGTTCTAGAATCATTGTTTACCGTGGTCTAGAAGAAGCCTTGTCTATGTGTAGCTCAGCTCCTGCTACTAATGCTTTGACTACTGGGACAGCAACTACAGCATTGTCATTAACTGCTACTGATAGTGATGTGCGCACAGAAAATCCATCGTGTACTCCAGTGCCAACTTTTGTACCTGTTGCTCCGGCCACCATTCCGGCGACTTATACCACTACTCGTACTTACCCTCTAAATGTGCAAGCTTGGCGGACTCGCCGATTAGCTGCTGGTGGAACACTGCCATTCTTTTTGCATGATACCCAAGGAAATATTCAACTTGTCAATTTGACAGGTGAAACCAATGCCAGCAGTTTTGACACTATTGGTTTGACGACAGCATCCTTTAGTGCTGCATTTAACTTTCCGAATAGGAGCACAGCAAATCTGTTGGAAAAACGAGAATATTTAATTTGTGGCACTGAATTAAAAGTAAGAGTAAATAACAGTACTGAAGGAAATTGTGGTACCACTGGAGTTTTGGCAGATTCAGCGGCCTCACCTTTCAAAACGGTTGCCACTAATGTAACCAGTATGAATATTACTTTGATAACTGCTGCCACACCCACAGCAACTGCAACAGTTGATCGAGCAGATGTTAATTTCCCTGTAGCTGGCATAGCTGCTGTGGGTGCTACTCCGGCGGTGCCTCCAGTAGATTGGCGAGATTTGCGGGGAGTAACGGTGAGAATTACTGCTCCTAATCCTGATCTTAATGCTGACCTTATGACTACTGACAAAAGAAATATTGTTGTTTCTGGCCTTTTCTATCCGCGCAATATCTTATCAACTAATGCTCAATAGCTAGACCAAATTCTGCAAAAGTAAAACTGAGTAAATAATAATTGAATCTGAGTAACTATGAAAATTGATCGCAAACAAATTCGTTATTCTTTGCAACTGTTGTTGCATTTGCAGAAGAACCGAGCAAATAGTAATCAAGATGGCTATGCGATGCTGATTACTTCCATCTTGGCCATTTTGATGTTTAGTATGCTGAGTGTTTATTTATTCTCAGCCAATCTATACAAGTCAGTGGCTAATGCTGTGGTGGATTCGGGTTCAACTTTTTATGCTGCTGAATCTGGCATGAATAAACGCTCTAATCTTGTAAGGAATAGATTTGAAGGATATTCTCAACCAACTGGTAGTGAACCAACTGGGACGGATGTAGCGGCACAAATGCAGAATTGTATTAGCAATCTGAACAACACCACTGCTGCTGCTGTTGCGACTTTGGGTACTGGTGATCTGGGCTGTGATGTTAGTAATTTTGACTATAAAGAATCTGTTTGGAAAGGTACAATTGGCTACGGTGAAAAATTTGAGTCGCAGTTTAACAATAATCCCGATGTCAAATACCGAGCCTATTCTTTTGTGAAAAGAATAACGCCTGGAGATCCGGACATTACCAAGATTCCACCAGGGGAAGATTTTGCCGGGTTAAATATGCAGGAATATAAGTATCGGCTGTATTCAACTGCTCTCAAAAATACTAGTAGTGATTTCTCTGTTTCGGCTCAAACTTTGCTACAAATGGATTTTAATAGTCGGGTGATCCCGATATTCCAGTTTGCTGCTTTCTATGATGGAGACATGGAGATTACCAGTTCTTCTGATATGAACTTGGCTGGACCCATTCATAGCAATAACAATATATATCTAGCGCCAGGTGGTTCTTTGACCGTTGGCCAGATCACAGCAGCTAGAAGAAGAACAGCTGCTGGTGTGATTATTCCTGGCACCGGGGGAATTTACAAGTCGTTAAATCGAGTACCTACCCATGGTGGCTTAACCCCAGGCTTCAGGTTTAGGATGGGGAGTAATGCCTTTATTAGTGTTCGTGATGCAGCCAGCGCATGGCTGCCTGTTAATACTAGAGTGAGTGCGGCTGATCTTGCGGCTAATCTGGGAGTATTACGTGAAAATACTCCCAGATTAGAGATGCCAGCGGCTAGTTCATTGTCTAGTGCTGGAGAATACAATACTAAAGCTGACTTACAGGTGGTATTTGATCCAGATAATGGGCGAGGCTTCACAATGACTTCAGTACAGCGCACGGTAAATGCTACTACAGGAGCCGTGACAGCTACTCCTACTACTTTTACTGACCCCATGTTAAGAAGCTTGCGTCAGCCAGTCATGTTGGCTGCTCAAAATATCACGGAACGCGATAACTTCTGTACGAATACTGCTGCCACAAATCTGCCTGTAGCTCCTAGTCTTCATCCTACTGCTAATTCAGGGGCTAATTATACTTCTAAGACATTGCTGAATGATTTTAGTGCAACTCTCAATGTAACTACCATCGCTGAAAGTCAAGCTCTTAGAACTGCACTTGCTAATACTACTACCATTTATACTTTTACTCAGCTGAACGAGACTGCCATCAGTTCGTTAAGTGATTTGAAAACTAGATACATGACGGCTTTGGGAGTCACTTCCCTCACTCCTGCCCAAGATGCTCTCACCCCTAGAGCGATTGCGAATAGAGCTGGGAATTGCTTTTTACCCGCACCGATTCAGATATTGAATGGCCAAGCCGATCGACAGGAAGAACGTCGAAATATGCGAATTCTACAATCGAACATTCATAGTTTGACTATTTGGAATCGTGATGGACGATATGGAGATGCGGCTGGCACTGGTATGATTTCTGCTGAGAACCAAGTCTTTGCTCGTGCCGCTGCTGATGCCAGCGCACCAGCCGGAAGCTATGCCTGGCTGGGATTAGCTGCTAGTGATCGATCGGAAGGCGGTCTGGTTTGGCATTTCTCCGTCAGAAATGATGGAACTTATCCTACCGCTTACCCAGCAGCTGGAACTCCTGCCAGCAATTATGGCTTTGGTTTTTCGGGTGGTCGGTGGTTGCCAGGACCACTCACACTGGCAACTGATCAAATAGCTTATGTTCAAGGAGACTTAAATAACCCCGGTGGTGTACAACCCACAGTTGCCTCTCCCGCTCAGCCAATTTTTTCTGGTGCTGGCAGTGCTGGAGCAGGAGTGAGCAGAGCTGAAAATCTGCGGCAAAAACAACCAGCAGCAGTGATGGCAGATGCGATCGGTGTTTTATCTAACGCGTGTGTAGGTGCTGATGGACAGTTAAACTGCTTCAATGTAACTGCTGGCAGTGCATTACCAAGGGCTGCAACCACTAGTATGAATGCAGCCTTTTTTGCCGGAACAACACCGCTGGGGGGTCTTAATAACTATATGCGGATGATGGAAAGCTGGGGCGGCTCAGGTGCTTTATCAATTTTCCGATATCGTGGCTCATTCGTCAGTACTGGTGCGCCATTGAAGGTTAGTGGAGGTTACTATGGAGGGGGCAATACAGCAGCAGATATTGTTAGAAATGGTTTAGGAGTCGTTACTGCAAATCCCACTTATTACAATATTCCTGGGCGTGACTATGGGTATGATGATAGTTTTAATACTGTAACTGGTCTACCACCACTCACGCCTAAAGCAGTATATCTCAAGCAAAAAGTTTTTAGAAGAGACTACAACAACGAGCGCAATTAATCTTTGATACAACTATAATTAAGCAGTTGCTAGTAAACGAATTATTTCACTAGCAACTTTTTAGCTGCACTAACCCACGTTCTATTACTCTCATTCAGCCCAATCGACCTTTTCCTATTCTTGGTATCAACTACAAATTCACAATATCGATAACGTTACCTACAACTCCGCTGCGATTCACAGTTGTTTCAAGCCGATACCAAGAAAACATGGTAGTATATATTCAAGACATAACAAGGCAGCACAAAATGGAAAGTGAACTAGCACAAGTCCTGCAATCAATCAAAGATTCTGAGACCAGACTAGAAAATAAAATGGATAATCTAGAGAACCAGATTGAGACCAAAATTAACACTTTCAATGAAAGATTTGACAACTATCAAAAAGCTACTCAATCTCTGGTAAACCTAGCCTTTAGCCTGATTGCCTCAGCAACAGTTGTGACCGTCGTCTCCAGCGTATTCCGCCGTTAGAATAATGCCGACCGAAAAGAAACTCACAAGCGCACCACGCCGCAAACCAACCAATCCCACCGGCAAAAACCAATACGCCAACGATCGAGGCAAAATGTTGGGCTGTAGATTGCCACTAGAAGTAGAGAAAAAATTCTTAGCCCGAGTCCAAGCCGAAGAAATCACCGTCACCGAAGCCATTTGCCAGTCGATCGCTCTATGGCTAGAAAGTAAATGAATATTGTTGATGTTTCTGTTTTGTAGTTAAAAATATCTCCAGCATGTAATTTGATTGTCTTACTTCCGGCCTTAGCTGAATGAAATTATCTGGCTGATATGTTGTCTACTCCTGTTAGACCTGTAGATTAATTATTTAGCCAACAGAGCCAAATTGCCGTAACATCAAATCAAGGGCATTCTGCTTCAGCAAAAAGATTGACATTCGAGTGAGTGAACTGGCAAACAAAAATACTGGGTTATATAGATTGGGCAACAATTAGCAGCTGGTTCATGCGCGGCATCGACCTCTCCCTGGTCGTTGCCCTCACTTTCATGATCCTGCTCGCAATCGGCGACCGCCGCACTTTTTGGCTAGTGCGCGGTCTAGTTGTGCTGGTTGTCGCCGCCGCCCTCAGCCAAAAATTCAAACTTATCTGGCTAGCCTTCGCCCTCGAAAAATTAGTCATTGGCTCTGCCCTGGCCATGTCGATCATCTTTCAAGCCGAATTCCGGCGCTTTCTTGAGCAATTAGGGCGCGGCGATTTGGGTTATTTGTTTCGATCGATCCGCCGCACCAATTATGAAGCCGATACTACGATCGATAACATCGTCGATGCTGTCAAAGACCTTTCCCAAAAACGGATTGGTGCCCTGATCATCATGGAAACCAGCTCTCCTTTTGACGATCGAGACTTCTCCGCCCCCGGCGTGAAGATCGATGCCCAGGTATCCAAAGAGCTACTCCAAACCATCTTCCAGCCCACCACCCTCTTACACGATGGCGCAGTCTTGATTCGGGGCGATCGAGTCATGGCCGCTGGGGTAATTCTACCCCTATCGGCACAGGACGTTTCTCCCCAACTTGGTACCAGACATCGAGCCGCTATGGGCATTACCGAACGGTTCTCCAACTGCCTATGTGTGGTAGTCTCGGAAGAGACTGGCTCTATCTCTCTATCCGAAAAGGGAGTGCTCAATCGCCCCCTCACTAGCAGTAAACTAAAAGAGTTATTAGAGTTACAATTCATGCCAGCAACTGAACAAAAAGTGCGAGTTACCGGCTGGCGGCGCTTCCTGCGACCTAGTTGGCGGCGCAAGCTCCTTAGCCGCATTCTGAATTCTAAAAAGTAATTTCGTGCACCTATGCCGATGATGTCCAAAATTGACAGCTTAATTGCGCTACCGGCTGACCTTGACCAGACCAAGCTGCCCGGTCATGTCGCCGTGATTATGGATGGCAATGGTCGCTGGGGTAAAAAACAGGGTTTATCTAGAATTGTCGGGCATCGTAAGGGTGTAGATGTCCTCAAAGATTTGTTATATTGCTGCCGGGATTGGAGCATTCCGGCGCTGACAGCCTATGCTTTTTCTACCGAAAATTGGGGCAGACCCTTAGAAGAAGTGGATTTTTTGATGATGCTGTTTGAGCGGGTGCTGCGCCGTGAGCTAGAAGAAATGAATGCTGAGCAAGTCCGGATTAGATTTGTTGGTAATCTGACCGCTTTGCCCACTTCTTTGCAATCGGAAATCGCTAAGGCGGTTTCTATGACCCAGCACAATCAGGGTATTCAATTTACTGTCGCCACCAATTATGGTGGTCGCCAAGAAATTATTCAAGCTTGTCGATCGATCGCTGCCCAAGTTCAAGCTGGATCGATCGAACCAGATGACATCGATGAAAATTTGTTTAACAATCACCTTTATACCCACGGCATTCCCGACCCCGACCTCTTAATTCGGACTAGTGGCGAACTGCGGATTAGTAATTTTTTGCTGTGGCAGCTGGCTTACGCCGAAATTTATGTCACCGAGACCCTGTGGCCGAACTTCGATCGAGTAGCTTTTCATGCGGCGCTAGCCGACTATCAGCAGCGGCATCGGCGTTTTGGGAAACTTTAACTCTTCTCCTCAAAGCCCCCCGCATAATTAATCACACACATCACGCGGTGGATTTTGTGATAGCCACAAGCAATCCCAGTCACTTTGTAGTCCGCTCGAAACATATTAATCCGATGACCGCGATCGGGCACCCCATCATCCACGATTAAATCCCGGACTACGGCCACAGCGGTATCAGGCCCATAGCTATTATTTTCTCCGCCTGGTTCTAGCCAGTAACCATGGCGGCTAATTCTTTGATAAGGATTACTGCCACCCTGCCCTCGATGACCAATCAAGCCGCGTTTGCCCTGATATCTAACGTGGTCGCGAGCAGCGCGTGAGATGCCTGCCGATAGTCGTAACCGAGGTGCTGGCTGCGCTTTTTTCACTGCTCTAATAGCTTCATCAACCACTGCCACTCCTTCCTTCGTTTGCAGAAATAAGCGTGATGATAGTCGGGCTTGTTTGCCTTGAAAACGTTTGCGCCAGGTTTGTAAAAATTTAGCATAACCAACTGGATTGGCTCGCGCCCGATTCATCTCCACCAGAATCCCCCGTTCTAAGGCCGCCATTTTAGGGCGGGGGGACTGGTTGGCTTCAATCGCTACTACTGGAGACAAACTGATCAGCAGCAAACCACAACTAACCATGGGCAGCCATAATTCACGAGTTAATTTCATCAGGGCGTGAGCAAATTTCAGATATGGCGAATATGATACTGTCTATTTGGCTACAGTATCTGTGGATTTCCCTACACAACTTGGAGAAAAATGATGAATCCTTTAATTAGTATGATCACCAGTCAACTGAGCGGTCCGGTGCTCGCTCAAATTGGCCAACAAATTGGAGCTGATGGTAATTCAACTCAGTCGGCGATTAGTGCGGCTTTGCCGATGATGCTGTCAGCTATGGGGAACCAGGCCAATGCTGGTGGTGCCGATACTTTGCAACAAGCTGCTCAAGAGAATAATTCGGTTTTGGATGATGTGATGGGATTTTTGGGTAACGCTCAGGGCGGTAATGTGCAAGGAGCTTTGCTAAATCAAGTGATGGGCGGTAACGGTAATGCGGGCACCGCCAGTGCGAGCGAAGCTATCGCTAATGCAGTAGCTCAACACACTGGATTGGATGCGGGAGCCGTGATGCAGTTGTTGGGGTTGCTCACTCCGATCGTGATGGGTGCATTGGGTCAATCTTCCCAAGCACAAGGCTTAGATGCCAATGGTCTGGCTCAAATGGTGGGAGCCGCTGCTGGTAGTAGCAATGGTAATGACTTGATGGGTCTGGCCACCAAGATGCTGGATACCGATGGTGACGGCAATGTGATAGAAGAACTTAGCGGATTGGTCAATAAGTTCTTCTAAGATCTAATTAACCCCAATAAAAAAACCGGCGAAACCGCCGGTTTTTTACTAAGTTCTAGACTTCAACTCGGGCGGCCGAGCGCTGCCGCCGCCGTCCTGGTGACTCTTTACCAGCATTGCCAGTAGGCATTTGTAGTAAAACTACGATGCTCGGGCGGCTTTGGCGCATTTCTTGCCGAATTAGTCGCTGAATCGCGCTTTCTAGCTCAATTTGTACACCTGTCCAATCGACATCTGTTTGACCAGATTCAAAAGTGCGGGCAAATCTTGACCATCGATCAGCTAAGCAAGATTCCACTCGTTTCACTACCAGATTTTCTAGTAAGGAAGTTTCGATTCCTGTTACCACACCATTCAGGTGCATTTGTGGCCGAGCGATCAGCTTGCCATCAAAACCGACAGCTACGGCGACGGTAACAATACCATCTTCAGCTAATTGCTGACGTTCTTTGAGCACCCGATCTTGAACGATGCCAGCACTATCGACGAGCTGAATGCCAGATTTAACTTTGCCAGCTTTCTTAATCGAAGTTTCGGTCAGCTCAATCACGTCGCCATTATCAATGATCAACATGTTTTCGCGGGGGATGCCCATGCTTTGAGCGGTCTCCGAATGCTTGATCAGCATCCGGTGTTCGCCGTGGACTGGTACAAAGAATTTGGGGCGAGTCAAGCTCAGCATTAGTTTCTGATCTTCTTGACAGCCGTGACCAGAAACGTGGATGCCTTTATCGCGGCCATAAATGACGTTCGCGCCTTGCATCATCAGCTTATCGATCGTATTCACGACTGCGATCGTATTGCCGGGAATGGGGTTAGCGGAGAAAACAACCGTGTCACCAGCTTTGATTTTGACCTGGCGGTACTCACCATTGGCAATCCGGGTCATGGCTGCTAAAGGTTCACCTTGGGAGCCAGTGCAAAGAATGATTACCTTGTCGTCGGGTAAGTGATTGCCCGATTGTAGTGGTTCAAAAACATTGTCTGGGCAGTTGATGTAGCCTAGTGTCCGAGCATGGGCGATGACATTCAACATCGATCGGCCAACGACACAAACTTTGCGGTTGTACTTCTGAGCCAATTCCAGAATCATATTGATCCGGTGCACTGAAGAAGCAAAGGTGGTAATCAGAATCCGCTTTTTGGCAGCGCCGATGATCCGATCGAGATTGGGGAATACTGCCCGCTCTGAAGGTGTGAAACCAGGTAGCTCAGAGTTGGTGGAGTCGCCGAGTAAGCAGAGTACGCCTTTTTCACCGTGTTCGGCCAGCTTGGCAAAATCATAAGCCTCACCATCTACTGGGGTGTGGTCAAACTTAAAGTCGCCGGTATGGATGACCACGCCGACTGGGGTGTGTATAGCCAACGAGAAGCTATCGGCGATCGAGTGGGTGTTGCGGATGAATTCTACAAAGAAATACTGACCAATTCTGACCATTTCGCGGGGCAAAACGGTTTTGATTTTAGTTCGATCGACTACTCCAGCTTCTTCTAACTTGCCGCGCAGCAGAGCCATCGCCAACCGTGGACCATAGATAACTGGAATATCGATTTGCTTAAGGTGATGGGAGATACCGCCAATATGATCTTCATGGCCATGGGTCACTACCATGCCCTTAATCTTGTGACGGTTTTCTAGCAGATAAGTCATATCTGGTAGAACAATGTTTACCCCATGCATACCATCAGAAGGAAAGCCTAAACCAGCGTCTAAAAGAATAATTTCATCTTCATATTCAATTACACAGGTGTTCTTCCCGATTTCATGCAGACCGCCTAAAGGAATAATTCTGAGTGGCGATTTGCTGGGTTTATTAGTCATTAATTGCTCCTAAAATTTACGCTAATTTAAAAATTAGCTGTGATAAAACGTTTTGATAGATGGCAAAATCGAATGCTCGAACGAAAAGGGGCTGAAAAGGTCATCTGCCTTGCTAATCGGCGCGAAATCGAAATACTTTTTGTTCGTCAACCACACTGAAAATATTTGGGTTGGTTTAAATCTTGATAGCAGTTGTTTCAAGCTATTTAGGTCGGTGACATTTACTCATTTAACTTGAATCTTAGCTAAGCCAGAGCTGTTTGATAAACTGTCGGCCTGGAAATGAAGTTTACTTCTCATCTTCTACCTATGTTAACAACATTTTTACCATATTCGTGAAATGAGGTCAAGAACAATGTTAAAACCACCAAATTACCACTGAAGTAAGTGTCAATAAAGCCAAGATTCTTACAAGAGATTTTGCTCTTGCAACAATATTTTCAATGTACCGAGCAAATCTGCTGATAATTCGGTCAGCGGTAGCCGACATCCACCCATCTGCCAACCCTGCAAATTGAGCGCTGCTTTGAGCGGAATTGGATTACTTGCCCAAAACAACCCTCTAAACAGTGGTAGCCGCCGCAAATGAATGCTCAAAGCCGCCGCATGATTGCCCTGCTGAAATTCTTGAATCATTAGCTGTAAATCGGTGCCGATCAGATGACTGGCCACACTTACAATGCCCGCTCCACCTATTGCCAACATTGGTAAGGTTAGAGCATCATCGCCAGCATAGATGGCAAAATCTGTTGGAGTACTGCGGCGAATTTGACTAGCTACTTCTAGGTTACCCGATGCTTCCTTAATTGCCACAATGTTGGGAATTGCGGCTAACCGAATGCTAGTTTCGGCTTCCATCATTTGGCCAGTGCGACCAGGAATGTTGTAAAGCATCATGGGCAGTTCACAAGCCTGGGCAATCGCCCGAAAATGGGCGTATAGTCCATCTTGAGTAGGTTTGTTGTAGTAAGGTACTACTTGCAAACTACCATCCAGACCCAGCTTGGCAGCTTTTTGGGTGGCTTCGATCGCTTCCTTGGTGGAATTGGAGCCAGTGCCAGCTAAGACCTTCGCTTTGCCCCGAACAGCGTTGAGTACTACTTGGAATAACTCGTATTCTTCGTCCCAGCTAATGGTCGGCGATTCACCGGTAGTGCCACAGACCACAATACCGTCAGAACCATGTTCGGCCAGGTATACAGCTAATTCTTCGGCGACAGCATAGTTGACCTGACCCTCACTGTCTAAGGGGGTGACCATTGCTGTAATCACTCGACCAAAATCTGTCACAAGCTACTCCTGATATTTTGATTCACTAGTTTTCCTAGACGGCGGGAGCTGTTGGCGCAACGACTCAGCAGGAAGATCGCATTAAATTCTTTTCTACCAACAACTCCGCAATCTGGATGGCGTTAAGAGCCGCGCCTTTGCGAATTTGGTCGCCACAAAGCCACAGCTCCAAACCATTGGCATGAGAGAGATCGGTACGAATGCGGCCTACCAATACCGGATCTTGACCAGAGGCATCGATCGGCATCGGGAAGTAATTTGCGTCCCAATCTTCGACTAGTTTTACGCCCGGTGCTGTGGCTAAAATTTCGCGAGCCTCGTTAACCGGAAACGGTTCGGTAAACTCTAGATTCAGAGCTTCAGAGTGGGCGCGCAGAACTGGTACCCGAATACAAGTCGCACTGACTCGCAGGTCAGGAATCCCTAAAATTTTTCGAGTTTCGTTGACCATCTTCATTTCTTCCTCACAGTAGCCAGCCGCGTTAATCGGGGTATTGTGGGGAAAGAGGTTGAAGGCTAAGGGATAGGGGAAGATGTCGGTAGGTGGGGTCTGGTTATTTAGGATTGCTTGAGCTTGCACTTTGACCTCGGCCATCGCTCTGGCACCGGCACCACTAGCTGACTGATAAGTAGCCGCCACGATTCTTTGAATGGGTCGGACTTGATGCAGGGGATAGATAGCGACGGCCATCAGGATGGTGGTGCAATTGGGGTTAGCAATGATGCCCTGATGCTCCGTTGCTGCCGCCGGATTGACCTCTGGCACAATCAAAGGCACATTGGGCTGCATCCGAAAAGCGCTGGAATTATCCACCACTACCGCACCAGCAGCCACTGCGATCGAAGCAAACTGTTTGCTGATACTACCACCGGCAGAGGCCAATACCAAATCCACATCTTGAAAGCTATCGTTAGTAACCTCTTGAACGGTTAACTCTTGCTCCCGAAATTTAATTTTTGTCCCAGCCGATCGAGCAGAAGCTAATAGCTTTAAGTGGGCGATCGGAAAGTTCCGCTCGGCTAAAAGAGTGAGTAATTCTTCTCCAACTGCTCCAGTTGCGCCTAAAACGGCTACGCGATAAGAACCAGACAATGAAATTTCCTCTTTGAAAAAATATTTAGGGCGCTAAAATTGGGTTGTCTTTTGCCATAATTGTACTATCTAGTCTATGACGATGGCGATTTAGTGGTGTACAGAAGACATTTCAGCACACCAGTAAATAATGTGAGTACAGGTTTTGTGTTACCATGTCAGCCGCTTGGCAGTTCGCCACAGCCAGACTCGATTTGCTCTTGTAAAGTATATACCTCATGAAAGTTACCCAGGAAAAGCTCGCACACAGTCAAGTTGGCTTGCAGATAGAAGTGCCAGCCGAGCAAGCGAAGATCTATCACGAGCAGGCCATCCAAAACTTAATACGCAATGCCAATATCCCTGGCTTTCGGAAAGGTAAAGTGCCCCGCCAGATGGTTGTCCAACGGTTTGGTGCTCAACAGATCAAGGCGATGGCGATCGAGAGTTTATTAGAGAAGATTTTGCCCGCAGCGATTAAAGAAGCTGATATTCCAGCTCTAGGCAATTATCAAATTACCTCTGAATTTGACGACCTAATTGCCAACTTTAAGATCGATCAGCCCTTTACTTTTAAAGCGGCAGTGGACGTACCACCTGAAGTGAAGCTGGGAGATTACCAAAAGCTTAAAGTCACAGCCGAAGAAGAAGTAGCTGAGGCTGATGCTGTCGATAAATTTTTGGCAGAACGCCAGCGCGAGAAGTCTACTTTAGTTCCTGTTACCAATCGCGGTGCTCAGCTTGATGATGTTGCCGTAGTCGATTACAGCGGTAAGCTGGCTGATGGGGAAGAAATTAAGGGCGCTCAGGCTACTGATGCCGAAGTAGAACTATCTGTTGACAGGTTTATTGCTGATTTGGTCAGTGGCATAGTCGGCATGAAAATAGACGAAGCGAAGACTATCCCAGTCACCTTTCCTACCGACTATGCTCGGGAAGACTTAGCCGGTCAAATTGCCAGCTTTGATGTCACCGTCAAAGATCTGAAGACCAGAGAGCTACCAGATTTGAGTGATGATTTTGCCCAAGAGGTCAGCGAAGAAGCTACTTTAGAGGCTTTAAGAGCATCCTTGACCAAACAGTTTGCCGATCGAGCAGCTGACGGCACTAAATCCAACATTGACACAGCTCTTTCCGCTGCTTTGGTAGAAATCGTGGAGGTCGATCCGCCAGAAACCATGATTGATCAGGAAACTGGCAACATCTTGCAAATGATGGCGCAACAGTTTAGCCAGTACGGCATGGATGTTAATCAGCTCTTTACCCGCGAAAGCATTCCTAAGATGAAGGAGAATTGCCGTCCCGAGGCGATCAAAAACCTGAAGGAAGCTTTAGCGATCACCGAGATTGCCAAGCAGGAAAAGATCAGCGTCGAGCCAGCTGAGATTGATGCTAAATGTGTAACTATTCGTGAGCAGTTAAAAGGCGATGTGATTGAAGATAAATTACGCGCTTTTGTAATCGAAGATATGACTAAGGAAAAAGTCTTAGAATGGTTGCAATCTAAAAGCGAAATAACGTTGGTGCCAGTTGGTTCTTTGAAAAAGGAAGATCCTGATGAAGCCGAAGCTATCGCGGTGGAAGCCGAAGTTGTAGCTGAATAAAAACTGGCTGCTAATAACGGAAATTTATCGGCAACATAGATCTGGGGTGTATCTCTAAGTTTGATACCAATTCGGATCTATGCCTGCCACAAAGATCTGGATGTTGCGATATAACTTAAGTAATGAAAGACACCAAAATACACCAAAACAGTTTCATTCCAGATAAGCTGGATAGCGCATAACGTATTTTGAAAGTTTTGGCTCTGTCTGCTGGCTAAATTTCTAATTCTTTTTACTGACTACCGTTCCAATGTTCATATCCCAACTCTCTGATTATCCTTCGAGTATTGTTGCCCAGCCGGAAATATTTTCTGGGGCTGTCATTCCCATGGTGGTGGAGCAGTCTGGCACTGGAGAAAGAGCCTTTGACATTTACTCTCGGTTGTTGCGGGAGCGAATCATTTTTTTGGGTACTCAGGTAGATGATGCGATCGCTGATTCCCTGATTGCTCAAATGCTGTTTTTAGAAGCAGAAGATCCAGAAAAAGATATTCAGCTATACATCAATTCCCCAGGTGGTTCAGTCACATCTGGTATGGGAATTTATGACACCATGC
>JAYUSR010000142.1:0-4629 GCA_043755575.1 Synechococcales cyanobacterium | reverse complement strand
CAGCTCGGTACAGAGCGGGTCTTAGTCAGCAGCAACTAGCTGAAGAACTGGGCTGGAAAGTCTGGCAGGTGGGGTACATCGAATGCTGCCGCCGTGTCGCACCATCAAAAGTCAAGACGATCGCCGCAGTGCTGAAGGACAAAAACTTAGATCTCTTGCTGAATTACTACGACTGGTAGTGCATCGTTAGCCACCAGATTCTACTATTTCGAAATCTGGGCATTCTACCCCTAGCCTTCTGGCCTGAGCTGCCCAGTTCATCTCCTCTACCTCGCACAACCCCCGGCTGTTTCGCCAGTCTTCGGGACTTGGCCGATCGACCAACCCGTAAGCACTAGGGTCGGCATCATTACCATGGCCTCGCCCGACATATTTACCAGTGGTGGTGCGAAGGATGAATCGCTTAGGCATGGTAGCGATTGCCCCGCTCATAAATTTCAGCCCCGCGCCCGATCCGTGCCTCTGGTGGCCTCCGATCAATCCGCAGCTCTGTGCCATAGAGAGTGATCATGGTGTCCCTTTGTCGCAAGTTTTGGCGCTCAAGGTCTGCAAGCTGTACCCGTAGCTCCAGCTCTCTTATCCGATCATTTTGGACGGGAATCGTGGTGGTAATTAGCTTCTTGGCAGCGCAGAAGGCTTGTACTAGCTGAATCTTGCAATCTACGACCTGCTCAGTATTCTTACTCAGAGACATTAGAAAAGTGGCCTGATTTTCGTTAAGGTAGCAAAAACGCTGCTGATATGGTCTACCGCTCACAGAGCCAGTTATGGCCGCGATTTCAAATCTCACCTGCCCAAAGTGTTGCAACTCACCCAAATACTTGTCGATTGTTTTGACTACACTTTTCGGATCTAATCCTAGCCACACGGCAATCAACCGGCTATCTACTACCAGCTCATCGCCCTGATTAATCACGCTCAGTTCCAATAAAGCTCACCTTGTAAATATTTAACTATTATATCAAGTTAACCTCAAAAACAATCAGCAATTAATCCTGACGTTTCGCCTACATACGGCTAGCCGAACAGCAGTAGATTTACTGAAGCATTTTACAAAGTAAACCTGATATATTTAGAGCATGTTTACAAAGTCAACAATATGACAACTTCAGAATGGATAGCAGAGCGCGATCGACTATCAAGAGAGCGCATGGAAAAGCTCAAAAAGCTTACTGATGCTGAGCTAGCAAAAATAACTGACTATTCCCTATTTAACCAACCATAGCTTTGACCCACCAAGAAATTATCGAAGGACTAGCCAGCGACTCTCAAATGATCCGAGAGCAAGCCGCGATCGAATATCTGAAATTCAAGCACGGGGCATTGGTCAACTACCCAAGAAAGTGGAAATTATGATCCCTAGACATTGGCTCGTGCTGCGGGAGGACGGCACTCCCGACGCTCACATAATAGCGGGCACCCTAGAAGATGCGCTGAATTTAATCCCCCCAGATTGGACAGCCCGCCCGCTAAAAGTATCTGATGATGTGGCGGATCTGGTTAAAGCCGATCGCCGCACATATCGATCGGCTCCCTGCAATCAACCCAAAAGATCAGCCAATGATTTGCAGTACAAATCGTTTGGCTGCTACCTCACAGACAGGGCGATCGAGTGGCTACAAAGCCAACCAAACAAATCAAAAGCAATCACTGAACTAATAGAGGCAAGATGTCAATCGGACAAAAAATAAATGTGATTATGGGCACCTTGCCCGCAATCGGTAGAGAGGGCAAAATAGTAGCTGGGAACGCCCAAGTAAGTGTCAGGAAATCCGATGATGTGTTTGATGCTCTTTACCCGCTGATGGCGACTCATGGAGTCGTAATCACAAAAGAGATTATTGATTTACAGCAAAAATCTATTACGAAAATTATCAAGGCTGGGCAGCCAGGGCAGTACGAGAAAAACTACGAATATGTCGTGATCAGTTGTCGGTATACTTTCACAGACACTGAGGACGGCTCAAGTATTGCCAGTTGTTCGATCGGCTGTGGACTAGACGATCAAGATAAAGCACTATCAAAAGCTCAAACCGTGGCGCTGCGAATTGCGGTTACAGAGGTATTTGCAATTCCCTTCCACGAACCTGAGTGGAAGGATAACCCTGGTGAGGGCAATCAGCCTCAGTCCAAGATAGAGCCGATGAAAGCCCCGCGTACTGATGGAGCAAAACAACTGATTGATCGGCTCTCAGGGCTGAGAGATGAGTGTCGATCGCTGGCTGAGAAAGTTGGCGCGACAAAAGCTTTAGAGATTGCCGAAAATGCTAACGGTGATGGCAGCCCGATCGACTACTCCAAATGGACGGCAAACCAATGGGATCTCTACAAGGTGAAATTACAGCAATCGATGTTTGTGAAAAAAAGTGCTTAAACGCAAGCCGGTTTCAGGTTATCTCCAGAGCCTAAAACCGTTGCAAACAAACAATAAAAGTCCTTTAACACAAATTAAGAATCACGGAAAACAATGACTAAGCCTAGAAGTAGCAACTTGGATAAGTTTGAATACCGGAAAATGTTTGCAGAAATATACCTGAAAAATAAAGTAGACCCGGTGGGTGTTATGACCCAGTTTAAAATACTTTTAATTATGCTGTTTGCCGGAGAAGGGAAAGTAACGGGAATCACCCGCGAAGACATTTTTATCAATAGATTTATCGAGATTTTGAGCAAACTTTTTGCCGAGTTCTTGGCCGAAAACGACAAGATTTGGCGTGATTATGAAAACGCAGAGCCAAGATCTAAAGAGGCACTTTATAATGACTAGAATTGCAAATGACCACTACCCCACGCCACCGTGGATGACTCAGTGTCTAATCGACCACGCTAGTATTCAGGGCACGGTTTTTGAGCCGTGCGCGGGCAAAGATCTTGCTATCGTTAAGTGTTTCGCCGGTCACAGGGTGCTTACGAACGATCTTTATGTCAGCGATCCATGCGTTGATTTTCAGCGGGATGCAACAAGTTGGATCGAATGCTGGTACCCCCAGTTGCGCGATGATTTGCGCGTCGCTGACTGGGTAATCACGAACCCGCCGTTTAGTGATCAGCAAAAGATTATTCGCCATGCCTACGATGCCGCTCGCGTTGGTATAGCCATGCTGCTGAGAGTTAGTGCAGACGAGATGACCATGAGTGACCCGGATCGATATAATTGGTGGGCTGATCACCCCGAGTCTCTGGTGATTAAAATGCCCAGATTTAGCTTTGCCAACTCGTCCAAAACTGGCAAGCCATCCGTAGACAATACTTATTGCCAGTGGTTCATATGGCGCAAGGACGGCTATGTTTACCCTCGGCATGTGATTAGATTGCCCTATGATCGAATACCTGAATTTACTCGCAAGCCCGCTCAGATATCTGGCTGCTCCAGCTCGCGGCTAATACCCAAATAACTACTAACCAATACTTTTGGGGAGTTGCCCACCAACTTAGCAATATCTTGGATTTTTGCCCCAGAATCCAAAGCTAACGTTATATAAGTGTGTCGAGTTTGGTACGGGTTTTTAATCGGCACCTGGGCGATCTCCAAAATCTCGCACCATGCCCCCGCCTTCTTACCCGGCTGGCGACTAAAGTTTCCCCAAGTAATTAAGCCGCCCTTTTTCGCCGGGAACACCAGATCCCCATCCTTTCCCCGATCGCCCAAAGATTCCAAAATCTTTGATGATACGGGGATTTTTCTTTGGGCTTGGCTTTTTAGTCCGCCAGTAACAACCTTCTGCCCTCGATCTCCAACTCCAGCCGACTCTACTAAGGCGATGTGCCGATCGGTCACGCTCCCCCACCGCAGTGCGATCGCCTCATTTGGCCTAGCCCCCGTGTAAAACAAAAACTGTACCAGCCGCCAGTAATGACCATGAATTTGGTGAATCTTGAAAGCGGCAATTATTCGATCGCGTTCTTCGGCGGTGAATGGGTCAATATCTGGTTTGTTTTGGTTTTTTGGCTTGGGGATGGCCAAATCTTGGTAAGGATTTTGGTCAATTTTGCCCATTTTTACTGCCCATTTCCCCATGGCATTTATGGCCACCATCCACCGCCTTGCTACCTCGATCGAATAATTCTCCAGTACCCACGCTCGAATCTTCGCCCCTTCCTGATACTTATAAGGACACTTGGCCACCAAATTGCCATGGTGTCTGTACTGTCCATGAATGGTGGTGGTGCCTAAAATGGGTGCTTTAAACTCGGTGAATTGCTCCCAAAGTTCCAAAAAAGTGATTTTGGTGATTTTGGCCTGGGGCTTAGCTGGTTCAAATTCTTGCCCACGGTACTTACCCAACGTCTGATCATATTGCCCAACGAAAATATCTTGCTCAATCTCCCTGGCAGTCCAGCCAGCAATCGATCGATTTTGCTCGGTATCAGCTAGCCCAGTGCCCAAGTAATTCCTTTTCTTCGCTGGGTAGACCCAAACCAACTGCAATAAGCCTCGGTTGACCCGAGTAGACACCTTGACCGCTTTTCGTATGCTCATGTTATTCACCCACTTTTCACCCACTTTTCACCCATTTACCTATTTAGAGATTAGATAATAAGTGACCATATTACAATTCATCTGACACAATGCCAATTGCCTTTACCGCTCAAAACAAAAGCCACTCATGGCTTTGAGTGGCTTCTAGC
>JAYUSR010000141.1:0-15641 GCA_043755575.1 Synechococcales cyanobacterium | reverse complement strand
ATCTGCTACTATTTTGCTCAATGAACTGAACAGCTCTAGGAAAGTTTTGATGGTTTAGAACAGAGATTTCCACATCCAGATTATTTAAAAGATGTTTGCCCATCTGCATGGCAATAAAGCAGGAAGCATAGCGCACAAAAGCGGGATCCGTTGGATCGGGACGACGGCGACGATTTTCGGCAATTCGATACAGCAATACAGCGATGATCAGTTGTGCCCCATTCAGATCATTGGTAAAAACGGTTTCATACAACTTGCCAAAATGTTCGCGGGTAAAAAACTTGGCTTGATGGGGTGCCTGTCGCCAGACAGATAGAATTGCTTCAGCGGCCACTCCAGAAGTGATATCGATTCTACTACCTTGATCGCTACGCTTGCGGCGATAGATATAGCCTAGCTGCTTAACATCTATTTCTAAGCGCTGCTGTTTGTCGTCATTAGCTTTCAGATCGCGAAGATCTACAGGATTTTGACTGTTGGTTGCAAAGGTAATGCGGCGTACCAGATCGTCATTTTCGCTGGGTAATTGATAAAGTCTCACCAACACATAAGTCGGGGTTTCATCAAGTACTGTGAGTTGTTGCGTTGCTTGCAATGTTTTATAGATGGTCATGCAAGTCTGACCACCATTAATAATCTGCAAATTTTCGATGCGCACCTGATAATCGTCTTTTTGAAGAGCGTTGTAAGAAAATTTGTCACAGGTGAGAGTAATGCCATTGTTGTAGAAATAAAAATTACTGCGCTCTGGACTTTGCAGAGTGTTTTGAATAGCTTCGTTAACTCGATTACCTTGAAGTCCCAAATACCTACGGACGTTTCTTTCTAGCAGTCTTTCCCCGTGGCGGGCAATAAGTGCGGCTATTTCTTTGGTGGAAATGCGCCCAACCAGCACTCGGCTAAAATCCATATCCTCAACGATCGCCTGTCCAGTGAGTTGCAAGTTATCGTTAACTGGCTTGGTTGATCGAATAATATCCACTAGTCGATCGTGATTGACATGTTCCCAAGTCACTTGATTGCCGAAACCAGATCTATCGATCGATTCTTGAGCAGCGGCATTCCAGCGAAGTCCATTGTTACAGGCCAAGACTCGTACCTGTGGAATATAACCGTCACGTATCAAGCTTCTCGCATTTTCGACTTGAGCCAGAAGATGTTCGTTGACATAACTGAGCTGAGCAGCGGGATCAAAAATATAGCGGATCGCATTGATCAGATCGTTAATCGCACTTTCTGGATAGTTAGAATCAGCTGCCAGTTTGCGTTTGTATTTCCCTTGAAATAGACTGATCGTAAATTCGCCATCATATTCTTCTGAAATATGCATAGCATCAACACCAAAATCTCCACCACCCTCAGTTAGACAATCAAATGCCTCGATATCATCCAGATCAAGCATGGTTTGAACACAAAGATAGACAAAAGCCAACGAAAAGACCTTATCTGGACTGCTGATATTTAACTCATCAGCGGATCGCTGACGAATTTCATCCTGAACAGTTACTAGACGTTGATCAATAATGGAGGCATTAATATTCATAAATTGATTTTTGCGGCCTGTGTTGCTTCATTCCCTGTGACTGTTCATCATACTGAATTATTTAGTTACTCGATGAATTTTCATCCTCACAGCTTCCTCAACATTTTCTTCTATTCTTGAAAACAGCAGTGATTAATGTAAGGCAAAACAATGAATGACTCCAGCGGACAAGAGCAAAAGCAACAGCTCCAAGATCAATCACCATCTTCGGCTTCGATTGTGCCAGTAGCATCTGAAAATAAGACTGCCGAAACTGCCGAAAAGGTCACGGTCGAAGAATTCAGCATCAGTGGCGACTCCCTGGTGGCGAAAGTCAAGGAGCTGATCCATGAAGGCAATATCCGGCGAATTATCATTAAACACGCCGAAGGGCAGACCTTGATTGAAATTCCTTTGACGGTGGGGGTCGTTGGTGGGGTAATTGGGGCTGCGCTGTTCCCCGTCGTGACGGCGGTGGCCGTAATTGGGTCAATGGTTGCCCACCTAACCATTGTGGTGGAGAAAGGTGAGTAGCTAATTAGAGTTCTTGAGAATTCTTGACCAGAAAAGGCAAAATCGTTATTCCAGTAAAGGTGCAAACCCTTGTCGCTGAACGTTTTCCGTCACTGTGCGTGGGTCGAGGAATTGCAACAAATAATCTGGCCCGCCCGCCTTGGAACCAACCCCTGACAACTTATAGCCCCCAAACGGTTGCCGTGCCACGATCGCGCCTGTAATACTGCGATTGATGTACAGATTCCCTACCTCAAACTCTACCTTGGCTCGATCGATATGCGAAGGAGTCCGGGAATAGAGTCCTCCTGTCAGGGCATAGTTAGTACCATTAGCAATTGCCAATGCCTGGTCAAAATCCTGCGCCTTCATCACCGTCAACACCGGTCCAAAAATTTCCTCTTGGGCAATCGGATCCTCTGGTTCCACATCAGTAAAAATCACTGGTCCCACAAAATAGCCCAGCTCCGGCGAGAGCAGCTCTAAAGCTAACGTCGCTGACAGCTTGCCCTGTGCCACGACCGCCTGAATTCGTTGCTGCGCTGCCCCA
Source organism: Synechococcales cyanobacterium (assembly GCA_043755575.1). Lineage (GTDB taxonomy): Bacteria > Cyanobacteriota > Cyanobacteriia > Cyanobacteriales > Chamaesiphonaceae > JAAFHZ01. The sequence goes on along the minus strand of JAYUSR010000141.1, from coordinate 13,056 downwards.
TCAATCACTGGTCCCACTTTCGTGCTAGACAGCGCTGCATCTCCCACATTCAACGACTTGGTAGCTTCCACCAATCGCTCCACGAAAGCTTCGTAAATTGATGCTAGTACTACTACCCGTGCACAAGCCGAACACTTTTGACCACTATAGCCAAAGGCCGAATGAACCACACCTTGCACCGCCTGATCTAAATCAGCACTTTCATCCACCACGATCGCATTCTTGCCCCCCATCTCCGCCACCACCCGCTTCAAATGTTTTTGTCCCGGTTGCCGGATCGCCGCATTGGCATAGATTTCGCAACCTACTGCCTGGGAACCCGTAAACACAATCATCTGCACTTCCGGGTGCTTCACCAAATGTGCCCCCACCGTAGCACCATTCCCTGGCACACACTGAAATACCCCCGGTGGTATCCCGGCTGCTACCAAAATCTCACTCAACTTGGCTGCAATTACGGCCGTAGCTGCCGCTGGTTTCAATAGCACACAATTCCCCGTTACCAAGGCAGCCACAGTCATGCCGGTCGGAATTGCCAAGGGGAAATTCCAAGGAGAAATCACCAGCACAATGCCTTTGGGGGCATAGTGGTATCGATCGATCTCCCCGACCACGTCATAGACCACCGCTGGTGCTAACCGCTCCATTTCGGCGGCGTAGTAGCGACAAAAATCTACCGCTTCCGAAACTTCACCATCGGCTTGCTTCAGGGGTTTGCCAGCCTCAAATACCATCCAGGCATTTAGTTCGTGACGACGTGCTTCCAATAAATCTGCCGCGCGCCGGAGAATGGCGGTGCGTTCCGCTACTGGTGTCCGTCGCCAGGTTTGAAAAGCTTTCTGGGCAGCGCGGATCGCCTGATCGGCTTGTTCAATATTAATTTGGCCGATCGAACCCACTATTTCTGCTGGATTCGATGGATTGATGGAGGAAATAGTTGTGCTTGTCTGGAACCATTTACCATTCAACAACGGCCAATAGGTGTGACCAAACTGCTGTCGCACATTGTCCAAAGCAGTCGCGGCCTTGAAACGCAGTGCGGCGATCGCGTAGTCTGTATCTGCGGCTGGATTAATCTGGGTGATCGTCGCTGTCGTTGTCGCAATGGACATTGGCTGTACGGCCTCACCATCTTGATCCCCTGCTCCCCACGTGGGTACGGCGAGCAATGAGACCACAGGCGCATGGGCTAAGCTTTGCTTGAGAAAAGAACTATTAGCAGTATTCTCCAATAGCCGCCGGGTCAGATAAGCCATCCCTGGAATTAAGGTGCCATAGGGACAGTAAACCCGTACTTGCTGACCTTGTTGCGCCAGAGTAGCGGCCAATTGATCGGCCATGCCATAAAGGACTTGAAATTCAATCTGCGGCTGAGGTATCTCTGGAGTTTGGGCGATGCTGCTCCGCAGATATTCGGTGCAGGCCAAGGCTTGTGCCTGGGAGCGAATGTTGTGACTACCAATCGCCGCGTAGAGATATTCGTAATTTTCTAAAAGTAGCCGGGTCATCCGCTCAAAATTAGCATCGGTGGAAGATTTATAGTTATAGACTGGGGTTGGCCAATAATTTTGACGGGCGGTAATCGTTTCTTGATCCCAGTAAGCCCCTTTGACTAACCGCACGGTTAGGGGTTTACCCCGTTCTTTGACCCAGGTAATGAGATCTTGTAAGTCGCGATAGCTATCTCGCAAGTAGGCTTGCAACGTGAGACCAACATCAGTCCGATCGCGAAATTCTGTTTCCATCAATAGGCTCTTCAGCACTTCTAGGGTGGCATCTTTATAGCGATATTGCTCCATGTCAAAATGCACCGCTGCGCCAACTGTCTGTGCCCGCCGGAGCAGGATCCGAAGGCGATCGCTTACTTTGGACTGGGAACCCGCCACATCTAACGGATCGAATTGGGAATAAAAGGCGGTAAGTTTTACTGATACTTGCACGGGAGCGATTGTTTGATGTTTTGACCAACTTGGTACCGCTGTCGTGAGTTGTGCCATCAACTCTAGATATTGATCTAGGTAGGCTTGGGCTTCGACTTCCGTGACTACCGCTTCCCCCAACACATCCATCGTAAAGGTCATGGATTGTTGGCGGAGTTGGGCGATCGTCTGGAGGGCTTGTGGTAAGTTTTCACCGGCAATGTATTTACGTGCTAGGGTTTCGACCGCAGTGGTCAGAGTGGTGGCCGCCACTTGTCCGGCGATGGATTCCGCACCAGTAAAGTTCAACAGCTTTTTGAGGGCTGATGGTAATTCCACCGCTGCATCGTTCAGATATTCTTGCAGATGACGAGCAATTTCAGCCTTACTGGTTAGCGCTGGCAAGCAATCAATTAGCCGGAAAAGCTGCACCCGCAACCCCGGATTATCCATCGCCCAACTGAGCAGCTTGTCATCCCACCGAAACTGATCGCGCACTTTGGCCAGGATCGATCGATTGGTCGTGGTAGCCGCGAGTAATTGACGGGCAATCGCGAGAGTCTGCTCCTCAGTAGCAAATGGAATGGGTATGGCCGGGGCTGGATTCAAGGACATAACTTAAACCTATCCTATTTATTTCTGACTGTATTGTCCGGTTAGTTTGTTGAGTTGTTGTACTAACAAGCTGAGAAAAAGTCCCACATCAGTTACAACTCCAATAGACTCGATCGAACCTCGATCGCTCAACTTGGTCACAACTGCTGGATTAATATCGATACAAACCATTTTCACCCCAGCGGGAGTCATGTTTCCTACGCCGATCGAATGCAGCATACTAGACAACATCAAAATCAGATCGGCACCCTCAATGAGGCGGGCATAGTCGGCCTGGGCTTCAATGAGATTCATCTTAGTATCTGGTAGTGGCCCATCGTCTCGAATTGAGCCAGCCAGGGAAAAGGGAATATTGTGTTTGATGCATTCATACATCACTCCGCTCCGCAACACCCCTTGTGCCACAGCTTGGGCAATGCTGCCACAGCGGCGAATGGTATTGATGGCTTTCAGGTGGTGACGATGCCCGCCATGCACCGATACACCGCGCTGCATATCAACGCCTAAAGAAGTGCCCATCAAGGATTGTTCGATATCGTGAACGGCGATCGCATTGCCTCCTAGGAGGGCATGAACATAGCCCTCGCGAATGAGTTGGTTTAAGTGTTCACTGCCGCCAGTATGAATCACCACCGGGCCAGCCGTCACCACAACTTTGCCGCCCCGATCGCGAATTTGGCGCAAATCCCAGGCAATTTGTTCTACGACTAGTTCCACCCGCCGTTCACTAGAAACCCCAGCTCCCATAAAGCTGAATTCTTCTGATTGCTGCTTTTTCAGGGTGGTAGGATTGCGCTTAGTGCGAATGCCTTCATTACCTACGACTACCGCCTCGCCTACCAGTAAATCGCGCAGCAGCTTGCAACGAGCAACTACCCCTTCAGCCGTGTGAGTGATGGCGATCGATCCATCCATTCGTTGTCCTTGCACCTTGATCCATCGACCATCAATCAAGACTTCCGTCGGATAGATGGTGGTGGCGTAGAAGTCATCGGCGGCGACTCCCGCCTGAGTGACGACGGCCAAATTAGCTGACGCGGTTTCCGCCGCAGTACCGCTCGCCCCCAGATCAATCAATTGACCCATGAGGTCAGCCATCACGATCGCATCCGGAGCCGAGACCTTCACTTCTGCGCTGGAGATATCTTGGCGCTGACTGCCGAGATTAAAGTTTACGACCTGAAAACTACCACCCCCGGCTACGATCGTATCCAGAATCTGATTCACTAGCCCAGAATCCAATAAATGGCCTTCTAGATGAATGACCCGGCTTTGAATCGTAGACAATTGCGGCGACTCGCGATGAGGTTCTGTCACTTTTAGGGTTAGACACTTGGCCGCCCCCCCGGCTTTTAAGAATTCTGTTAGTGGCGTTTCGACGACCGTAAAGCCTCGATCGATCAATATTTTATTTAACCTCTGACTGACCTTGTTCATCACCACCATTCGTTTGGCTATGCCATCCCGCAGGGCATCAATATTCACCGCGTTACAGGCAAAATTAACCGCATCGACTTCATCGATCGCGATCCGTTTTACGGGTGGCACCCGTAACTCAATCAAACGATTGGAGTAGGTGTCAAAGGCCGGTGGATAATATAATAAATACCCATCAGTGAGCGGGCAAAAGCAGGTATCAAGATGATAAAACCGTCGATCGACCAATCTCAGGGACAAGACTTCTACATCCAACCACTGGGCTAAATAGGGATGGGCATCTAGTTCTGATCGAAATCCATAACCAGCCCATAGCCATCCACCCGATCGATCCATTAAGGCATCTCCGGCACCCTCAAAGGGCAAGCTTTTGGGCAATAGATGCACTTTGTAGCCCTGATCTTCAAACCACTTCTGAAAATGCGGTTCTTCTCCCTGCCGTTCAGGATGGAAAAAGCGACTGAGCACCACCGTATCGCCCAAAATCAAGCCAGCATTGGCCGTAAAAACCATATCCGGCCAGCCCGGCTGCGGCTCCACCAAATCAACCTGGGCATAGCGTTGCAAGACTTGATAAAGCTGATTCCACTGCGCTAGGGCTTGCTCACGGGAGGAACGATGAATATTACCTTCCATCCAGGGATTGATCACATAATCGACTTCGTAATGGTGCGGGGCACACATCAAAATACGCACGGGATCAGTCTTTAATGAATCAGTCATGTTTAACTCGATATGGGTCATAAATAACTTGCATTATCGGCTTTTTAAAAGTCCAGTTAACTCATCGTAGCCAGAGGCAAGACATCATCAATGTATCGTCGGCCACAAAAATCTGTTAAAAAAAGTCCCCCCAAGTTTGCTGGAGAGAATAATCTTTAAATAATATCGATATTATATTTGTTCTATTGGACAAGTTTGACGTTACTGGCCAGTCGGAAAAACTGTAAAACTTGAATCGTCATCCAAGTAATATCAATTTCCCACCATTGCATTCCATGCCGTGCCGAATATTGATAAGCGTGGTGATTATTGTGCCAACCTTCGCCATAAGTAGTAATCGCTACCCACCAACAATTAGTAGAGTGATCATCAGTATCATGAGTGCGATAACCAAACTTGTGTGTGGCGCTGTTTACTAGCCAGGTACAGTGATAAACAAATACCAACCGGACAAAAATTCCCCAGAAAAAGATTGATGGGCCAGCGAGGAAGTAGAGCAAAATACCGAGCACAATCTGAATGGGCAAAAAGTATTTATCTAAAAATTGATAAAAGCGATCGTTAGCAATATCTTTAGTGAATTTGGCCACTTCTTTCTCGGCCGGGACTTCATGAAACATCCATTGCATATGACTCCACCAAAAGCCCTTCTTGGAGTCGTGATGGTCGTTATCCTTATCAGAATGTAGATGATGGTGACGGTGCATTCCTACCCACCAAATAATGCCACCTTGCATGGCCAGCGTGCCGCAGAACGCTAATAGATACTCCAACCATTTAGGTGTTTGAAAGCTGCGGTGCGAAAGCATTCGATGCCAGCAAAGAGTAATGCCTAATCCGCCGCTAATCCAGTGCAGAAAAACTGCTACGCCAACGCCCTCCCAACTAAAGAATTGAGGCAAGAAGGCTACGATCGCCCCCAGATGAATAATAGCCATGAAAACGATCACACCCCAGTCTAGGGGCAGTTTATTCGATGCCGCAACAGTCATTCAATAACCCTATATATATTGTTGTTTATTTCTCAAGATGCCCTATCTACGCCAAAATTAGATCTATACATCGTCTTCTAGCACCACTGCATGAATAAAGCTGCACTGATCCAAGAGGCAGAGAAAGCCTTAATACAAATTTTTGTTGGTATTGATGGACAAGTCAAGGAAAATCTGAATCGAGTTTTACAAAGTTTCCGCAATCACCGGGTAGGAACTCATCATTTCAGCAGTGTAAGTGGCTATGGGCATGACGATCTGGGTCGGGAGACCCTCGATAAAGTTTTTGCCGAATTAATGGGAGCGGCGGCGGCGGTGGTGCGGGTGCAGTTTGTCTCGGGTACTCATGCGATCGCTTGTGCTCTCTATGGCGTGTTAAGACCAGGGGACGAAATGCTGGCCGTCGTCGGTGCTCCCTATGACACCCTAGAAGAAGTAATTGGGGTGCGCGGCAGCGGCCAGGGTTCGTTGCGGGAGTTGGGGGTGAGCTATCGTGAACTGCCTTTAACAGCCGATCAACAAGTGGATTGGGTCGCTCTGGCTCAGGCGGTACGGCCAGAGACTAAATTGGTACATATTCAGCGTTCCTGTGGTTATGCTTGGCGAGCTTCTTTATCGATCGAAGAAATCGGTCGCATCATTGCCATCGTCAAACAACAAAATCCCGATATTGTTTGCTTTGTGGATAATTGCTATGGCGAATTCATCGAAAACTGCGAGCCACCAGCGGTGGGAGCCGATCTAATTGCCGGGTCTCTGATCAAAAATCCGGGCGGTACGATCGTTACTAGTGGCGGTTACGTGGCTGGTCGGGCAGACTTAGTAGAGGCAGCGGCCTGTCGGTTAACGGCACCGGGGATTGGCAGCGCTGGCGGTGCCACCTTTGAGCAAAACCGGCTGCTGTTTCAAGGATTATTTCTGGCGCCCCAAATGGTGGGGGAAGCCAAGAAGGGCAATCATCTCACGGCCTATGTATTTGATAAATTGGGCTACCCGGTGAATCCAGCGCCCCTGGCACCGCGTCGGGATGTAATTCAGGCCATTAAGTTGGGTTCACCCGAAAAGTTAACAGCTTTTTGTCGATCGATCCAAAAGCATTCTCCGATCGGCTCCTATCTCGACCCCGTACCGGCGGCTCAACCCGGTTATGAAGACCAGCTCATTATGGCTGGGGGCACATTTATTGATGGCAGCACCTCTGAATTTTCAGCAGATGGACCATTGCGAGAACCATATATTGCTTTTTGTCAGGGGGGTACCCATTGGACACATGTGGCCATTGCCTTGGAAGAAGCAATTAATGCCATGAGCCACTGCTAACTTATGACATAAATCCGAATAGTAAAAAGTAATTACTCGTGTTCTTAGAATTTTAAATATCTTCACATCTACATCAGAAATGTCTATCCTGAAATCACCTTTTTTACAAAGATTTTTACAAAGACTTCGTCTTACTCAAAAGCTCACTGTTATCACCTGTCTGATTTTTGTCATTGGCATGATGATTAGTGGCATCTTCATTACATTTATGGTTAACCAACAAGCCCAGCAAGAAATAAGCTCGAAAGCCATGATTCTCATGGAAACCATGAATTCGGTGCGAGACTATACTACTAGCAATATCACACCCCAGTTAAGTAAACAGATCACAGCCAAATTTTCGCCTGAAGTTGTTCCGGCTTTTTCTGCGCACGCTGTTTTTGAAAACTTACGAAAAAATCCTCAGTATAAAGATTTTCTTTATCGAGAAACGGCTCTGAATCCTACTAATATTAATGACAAATCTGATTCCTTTGAATCCGAAATTATTAAACAGTTTCGTAATAATTTTAACCTTAAGGAAAAAGCCGGATTCTTAGCGAGTACTCCTCGGATAAATCATGATGTTTTTTATATTGCTCGTCCCCTATCAGTTTCTCAAAGAAGTTGCTTAGAATGTCATAGCACACCTGCCAGAGCACCAAAACAGATGATTGCTAAATATGGTACCAAAAATGGGTTTAACTGGCATCTTAATGAGATTATTGGTGCCCAAATAGTATTGGTTCCAGCTCAGAAAATTCTGAGTAATGCTCAGCAATTATTTTTCTCGATCGCGTTAGTCACACTTGTTATTTTTGGAATTGCGATTACCACACTGCACCGTTGGTTACAGCAACAAGTAATCAAGCCTATTACTAGAATTGCTCACATTGTGGAGTCAATTAGTATGGGAGATCTCGACCAGAAGTTGGATAGTCAGCGTCAAGATGAAATTGGTTTACTCTCTCAATCGATCGATCGACTGGGTATCAGTCTGCAAATGGCGATCACCCGGATTCATACACCAAAGAAATAGTTAGAAACTTTCCAGATTACAAGCTGACATAATATTAGATCTGAACTCAGTAACTAATTTAGAGTCTGGAATTTGTGCCTCGATTCGCTCTAAAAATTGAGTAGGAGTTGTCAACTCCAAATCAGAGATTAGTTCATCTATAATCAATGAAGCCATAGGGCCAATACACTTAGTTAATTCTTGACGGCAGCATGCAATAAAATTTCGCTTATCCAATTCAATGAATGAACTATTTGATATTTCTATTGTAGTTTTTATTTCTTTCCAAACTGTTACTGATACGGCACTTTCTACTAGTAGAAAGTTGTATCCTCTTCGTTCTTCTCGCTCACAGAAACTAATTCCAATTGCCCGATTTCTCAAAGAGAAAGATGGCCCACGACTAAATTTTTTTCCCTGAAATATGATCATTGACTTCATCTCAGAGAAAATACCCATCGCCTCTAATTTAGTCGATGTCAATTCCTGCATATTAGTGTTCTTAATTTTTCCTGATTGGAGTGTAGTACCTATATTGGAGCTAAGACTATTACTCTTGCAACTCTTTTCTCTAACGTACTCCAGTGCCGACTATGTTGTCAAACTTGATGCTAGTAAGTCAAGTATTTCAGCTAAATGGCTTTTCTGAAAATTCTACAATGCTACTGATTTATAGCTATATATTGCGTGCATTATATTAGTTTTCTCCTCAATTTTTTTAGGTAATAGAATAGAAAACTCTACTCTATTACCTAATATAAATTTATACTATTATTGATAATAATTACACTGGCTTGGTATTTGTATAGTCTTCTAAATAGTAATTTGATAAATTCCCAAAACACAGTCTTCGTAGTCATTTTTCGGGTGTTCACATTTTGAAAAATCAACGGATCAGATGCCGCCGATTGAGATAATCCATGGCCAGATTTGAATTGGAACGAGTGATCGATAGCCAGGAAACAGCTAAACTATTTAGCAGCGCTTCTATATTCATTTTTTCTATGCTTGCTCAGGATCAACATGATGTCGTTGTAATTGGCTCCGGAATTGGCGGGTTGGTGACGGCCACTCAGCTAGCGGCCAAAGGTGCAAAAGTATTGGTTTTGGAGAGCTATTTGATTCCCGGAGGCAGCGCGGGTTACTTCGATCGAGAGGGCTATCGCTTTGATGTGGGGGCTTCGATGATTTTTGGATTTGGCAGCCAAGGCACTACCAATCTGCTAACTAAAGCTCTCGCCGATGTCGGGATGAGTATTGAAACCATTCCCGATCCGGTACAGATTCATTACCATCTACCAGGAAATTTAGACCTCAAGGTTCATCGCGATTATGAGCAATTCATTCAAGAATTAGTCAGCAAGTTTCCTCATGAGGCGAGCGGCATTCGCAAGTTCTATGATGAATGCTGGCAGGTCTTCAATTGCCTAAACTCCATGGACTTGTTGTCCTTAGAAGAAATTGGTTATCTGACCCGGGTCTTTTTCCAAAAACCTTTATCCTGTTTGGGTCTAGCTAAATATCTGCCCGTAAATGCCGGGGATATTGCCCGGAAACATATCAAAGATCCTCAAGTCCTTAAGTTTATTGACATCGAGTGTTATTCCTGGTCAGTCGTCCCAGCGGATTTGACTCCCATGATTAACGCGGGGATGGTGTTCTCCGATCGACATTATGGTGGGATCAATTATCCCAAGGGTGGGGTGGGTCAGATCGCCCAGAAACTGGTAGAAGGACTAGAGAAGTATGGTGGCGAAATCCAGTATCGTGCCCGTGTCCAACAAATTCTGATGACTGGCGGTCAAGCTGTGGGGGTTGAGCTGGTTAATGGCCAAAAAATCTATGCCCCAAAAATTGTTTCCAACGCTACCCGCTGGGACACTTTTGGTAAATTACTGGCCGATGTTCCCTTGCCCAGCCGCGAACAAAAATGGCAACAGAACTATCAAAAGTCTCCTAGTTTTCTCAGTCTCCACATCGGAGTTGCCGCCGCCGTGCTGCCCGCCGGTACTGAATGCCATCACATTCAGTTAGCTGATTGGGACAAAATGACCGAGGCTAGAGGCGCAGCTGGTGTTTTATTTGTCTCTATTCCGACCTTGCTTGATCCCGACCTGGCTCCGCCGGGATACCACATTATCCATGCCTTTACGCCCAGCTGGTTAGATGATTGGCAAGATCTAACAGCCGTTGAGTATGAGCAACAGAAAGAAACCCAGGCGGGGATCTTGATCGATCGATTAGAAAAACTATTTCCTGGACTCGATCAAGGAATTGATTTCTTAGAGATTGGCACCCCGCGCAGCCATCGGCGCTTTTTAGGGCGAGTCGATGGCAGTTATGGGCCGATGCCCCGCCGTAAATTAGCGGGTTTATTACCAATGCCTTTCAATCGCACCAAAATACCCGGTCTTTACTGTGTGGGTGACAGTACTTTCCCTGGTCAAGGATTAAATGCCGTGGCTTTCTCGGGCTTTGCTTGTGCCCACCGGATTGCGGTGGACTTGGGACTGAAAGTATGAATTCGGTCTGGTGCCTGAAGCCAAAACTTTACTTTTTTGCCACAGAGTCAGCATTTAGCTGAGCACGTCGCTGATTCAGCCAATCTTGCAAGATCAGTGCTGCCGCCTTCCGATCGATCATGCCTTTATCATCCCTCGGCGACTTACCCGCCGCAATCATCAGCTGCTCCGCTGTCACCGAAGTTAGCCGCTCATCCACATATTCCACCGGCAGCTCTACGGCTTTGGCCACCCGTCGCGCAAATTTTTGCACCTGCCGCGCTTGCGCACCCAGCTCTCCCGCCAGGGTGTAAGGCAAACCCACTACCAAAATAGAAACCGCTCGATCGGCAATCAACTGCCGCATAATTTCCAAATCCTGCTCAAAAGAAGTTCGATCGATCGTCATGATGCCCATCGCAATTAGACCCGTCCCATCACAGCCCGCCACCCCAATTCTTTTACTACCCACATCTAAAGCTAAAGCCGAAATATATATCACAATTGCTGTGTCTCAAAGGCTATAATGATTTTAATAGGTTTAGAACGAATGGTCGCTCAACCTCAATGTCCTTTCAGTAAACAGGAGGTGGTGCCCATGCCAGATAGTAGTAAATTAATGGGTTTGCAGACTGGAGTTAGCCGGCTGTGTGCCGGGACTGTTCTCTAAGCAACGCGAGACAGTTGAAGCCTTGAAGGTGCTTGGAGTTTTCCTGGCAGTCAGGTTCCAGCGACGCAAGTCCGCTAGACCGCCCTTGTAGTTATTTTGGTATTTACCAAATGACTGCGGGGGCGGATAGTTTTGGTAGTAGATTTACCAGAACAACCTGGGTATAATTGCTAATAGTATTTTTGATACAAGTTATACAAAATCGCTGAATAGCTTGCTCTGCTGAAGAAACTGTGACAATTGCTTTTAACATAAGCAAAGCCATTATCTCAACAGAAGAGTATCAAGTCATACAAAACTGCCATGATTGAAGAGCATAATATGGCTGCTGGGTCTCCAGATTCTTCTGGAAGTAAAGTTGTCGTATATATAATTTCAGTAATACGAAGTGTTACTAAATCTACTATCGCTTGGCAGTGAGCGAAATACTAAACCAATAGTGCCTGAGGAGAAACATTTAAAGTTATGTCAAATATTTCATGGAAGCTACTGTTTGCAGTCCCCGCAGCATACGCCATCAGTTTTTTTACATCTGCTAACGCCTTCGCTGCATCAAACGTAAAGTCAGAAGCAATTTCTATTAAGGCAGTCTCCACTAACCTCGATGAGGTCGGTGGAATTGTTGCTAATACTACACCTGATACCATCATTGCAAAGAACGCCGCAGTAGCAGAACCAGGCGCTGTAATTAAGCCCGCCGATTGGCAATACACCTCGCTAAAAAGCTTAGAAAGCAAGTATAAATGCGATGCTAGTTTGACTGGTGCGGCTGTCTCTCGGGAAGACTTTGCGACTGGTCTCAATGCTTGCCTGAAGAAAGCTGAGCCAGTTTTGGCCAATAACTCCAGTGATGTTTCTGCTCAGGATTTAGAAGTATTACGTCGCTTGACTCAAGAGTTCCGGGCAGAGATCAGCACTTTAGATGCCCGCATTGAGAAGGCTGAACGCACCTCACTAGCCCAATCCCAAACTAGTCAGTTTTCAACAACTACCAAGCTGAAAGGTGAGGTGGTTTTTGGATTGAATGGTGTGATTAGTGGCGGTGCAGCCGGTAGTAATGGTACGCTCAGCGATCGGGTGCGCCTCTTACTAGAAACCAGCTTTACTGGCAAAGACAAACTATTCACTCGTTTGGCTGCTGGTAACTTTAGCGGTTATGGCAACTTAAAGAATGGAGCAGTACCAGTTGAAGGTAATCCTACTTACGCTGGTTATTCCAACAATAATGTAGGAATAGACTGGTTGGCCTATCAGTTTCCAGTAGGTAAATCTACTGTTTATACTGCTGCTTACAATGGGATCCATTCAGACTACGCTGAAACTCACAACCCTTATTTCCAAGATTTTGATGGTGGGAATGGAGCGCTGTCTTTCTTCGCTGAAGAAAACCCCATTTATAAAATCGGTGGTGGTACTGGGATTGGCTTAGCAATTCCTCTAAATGACGGGAGCAGTACTTTTCTTGATTCTGTGAATCTCAGCTATTTTGGTGGCACTGCTGCCAATGACCCCACTAAAGGGCTTTTTGGCGGTCGTAATTCTTTCCTCGCACAAGTCAACTTTAAGCCCAGCGATAAATTTGACTTTGGTTTAACTTATGTCAATGCTTATCACGATGGCGGTGCTATCTATAACTTTGGTAGTGCTGGCCCGATCGTTGGTTCCTCGTTAACTGCTGCTCAAGACCCAACAACCAATCCAACCGGTATTCCTGGTGGCTTCTCCACTAGTAACTCCTATGGATTATCCGCAGCATATAAGGCAAGTGATAACCTGTCGCTGAGTGGCTTTATCAGCAAGACTTCCGCAGCTCTAGCAGCTGGTGGTAGTCCTAATGCTGATGTCCTAACTTATGGTGTTGGAGTGGCACTGCCTAACTTTG
>JAYUSR010000140.1:0-15684 GCA_043755575.1 Synechococcales cyanobacterium | reverse complement strand
GTAGTCTCCCGTTAGTACTACCAAATCGGGCTGCTGCTGGGCAGTTAACTGCACAATTTTTTGTAGTCGATCAACATCTTTTAAATTGTCAATATGCAGATCCGTCAGTTGCACAATTCGATATTTATCGAAGGTTGCTGGCAGATGGGTTAGGGTGAAAGTCACCTGATGCACGTCATACCAGTTCGGCTCAATCTGAAAAATATAAATCAAAAACAGCAGTGTGGTCGCTAAGATCATGCTGATGCTACGTCCCAACCACCGGAAGAAACCACGTGATCGACGTTTTTTACTAGGTGGAGAATCTGTGGAGAAACCCATGCTGTTACCTGCTGATTACTTGCTCGGTAGCTTGTATTGTTCTACTATCCTTTTAGCAAATTCTGGGACATGCTGCGCTAATTTAGCTGGATAATTTCGTTTAACAAACAAATAATTGCGGGTAAAGTGGGAATCGATCGAGAACCGGGCATACTCTAAACCTTTGGGGCCAATTTTCTCAATCACCACCCCCAAGATTTTCGCGAACCACATCGGCAGAGTCAGTGCCTGATCATAAGCGCCAATACTTTGTTGGACGGCTTCTTTACGATTACCTTTGCTGGCTACCGGCTGAGTTTCCAGCAAATCTTGCACCATGTCCAGCATTTCTTGACCACGCGGGTTACGCACTACAATCCACTGCCAGCCAAAGGGCGCTCCCATATAACCCACCACCAAATCGGCCAGCGAATTCACATAATCGAAGCAACTTAGGCAAGAAGGCGCAAATACATCTTTAAGTTCTTTGGTATTCAAACCAAAAAAGGGCACCAATTCGGTGGAGCCGTCTTCATGCTTAAAATGCACGTTGAAATCTTGCATGAACTCGTAATAAACTACGGTTTCTGGCGACCGGCTGGTGGTTTCTAAAAATTTTTGCAAACCGGCGCGACTAACGTTGTCGGTGCAAGGTGTCCCCAACACATAGAGCTTTTCTAGTCCCAGTTCTTTTTCGACGGCGCGGAGTGCCTGGATTTGGCAGCCCACTCCAATAACCAGTAGCCTTTTCATCCCGGAATTAGCTATCTGTTCTAGCACCGATAAATTTGGTGATAGCGTTGGCTTATTTACCTTCGCCGCTAGAATTTCTGCCCGGTTGCGGGCAATAATCGGTTGGGGCTGAAACCGATCTTCGGGGCTATTTTGGACGCAGATCACTCCTTCCACCAAACCATTTTCCAGCATCTGAATAGCGATCGTACTGACAATGCCAGTCCATTGGGCACCCGGAATTGGCTCAATTTTCCGCGCCGCCATCATTTGGTCATGTACCCCAAAATACAGGTCATCCTCCTGCTCCAAATCTCGACTGCGCCCGTGCACCTGTTCTTCGAGCGCCGGAATCTGCTGGTTAATAAAGGCGCAGGCTTCGCTGACGTAGTGAATATAGTAGGTATCACACAGGCCACATTCACTACAAAGTTCCTTGGCCGGACGGCGGCTGCTGGGTTTTAGGGCTTTGGACTTGAGATGTTTAGCAGTCATGCACAAATGGGAGGAGAAATTTTAAATTCCAGCTAATTCTAAGATCTAAAGATGGCGTTCGATCGCACTCACATATTCTTCATAAGCTTTGGCACCTAGCAGCTTTTCTACTACTTCGCCCTGCTTGAAAAACATCACCACCGGAATACTTTTAACTTCAAACTTTTTGGCAATTTCCTTGTGAGCATCAATATCCAGCTTCATCACCTGCGCTCGATCGCCATAGGTATCGGCCAAGTCATCAATCAGGGGAGCAATTAATTTGCAAGGACCGCACCAGCTGGCGGTATAGTCCACTACCAACACCTCTGAAGTGGCCAATAACTTATCGAATTCGGCTTGATCTTGAATATAAGCAGTTGCGCCCATGATTTTCGGCTCCGGTTCTATGAAAAACTTGCAGGATGCCCCCACTATACTGCTTAAGCAGCGGGTAAAGAGTTATGTCGTTTGCACTTAACTTTAACCAAGAGAATTTTGCGCCGAGCCAATTCTGTTAAAATGGCAGTAACTCCAATTTACTACTCGGTTGTGTCTAGGTAATATGACCATGGGTGTGGGCGCGATCCCCCACTTTTTTTGCGCTCAATAATGGCCGCTAGTCTATTACCGCCGCCGTCACGTTGTCACTTGTTTAGATATGACTCATCCTTTGATTCCCTCGATTATTGATTTGGCCGAACCCGTGGCCACCGAACTGGGTTTGGCTGTCGTAACAGCAGTTTTTTATACCAACGAACGCCCACCCATCCTGCGGGTAGATATTCGGAGTCTAGATACTGAGACTGGTTTAGCTGATTGCGAACGGATGAGTCGATCCCTAGAGGCTGCCTTGGACGAAGCGGAATTAATTCCATTCCCCTACAACCTAGAAATTTCTAGTCCCGGCGCTGCCAACGCTCTGACTACCGATCGAGAATTTGAAGTTTTTCGAGGCTTTACGGTATCGGTGCAGCTGCATCAGCCGCTCAAAGGTAAAACTGTCTTCAAAGGACAACTAAAAGAGCGTGATGACAGCACCCTGCACCTCACCCAGAAAGGGAAAATCGTGAATATCCCCCGCGAATTAGTCAGTGCTGTCGTTCTAGATAGCGATTAGTGACATTGCTCTGACCTACTCACTTCCATTACTACCCACAACTGAATATGCCACCCAGAAAGTCAACTAAAAAAGCCGAAAAAGCCACTAAAACCGTCAGTCTACCGGGACTGAGCGCGATGATTGTTGAGATCAGTCAAGATCGGAACCTCCCTGTAACCGCCGTGCAACTAGCTCTGCGCGAAGCCTTATTGAAAGGTTACGAGCGTTATCGGCGGGCGCAGCATCTTGATCAACTGCATTTTGAAGAAGAATATTTTGACAATTTTGATGTGCAGCTAGACTTGGAAGACGAATCTTTTCAAGTAATTGCCACCAAGGTAATTGTGGAAGAAGTGACCGATGATGACCATGAAATTTCTTGGTCAGAAGTTAAAAAGATATTGGGTGGTAATCCTGATGAGGCAGCAGCAGATACGGAACTCCCCGAAACTCAAATTGGCGATTCTGTCTTGCTAGATGTGACCCCCAACCAAAAAGACTTTGGTCGGATGGCGGCGATTCAGGCCAAACAAGTATTGGCTCAAAAGTTGCGAGATCAACAGCGCAAAATCATTCAAGAGGAATTTGAACACCTCGAAGGCTCGGTGATCATGGGCAAGGTGCTAAGATTTGAGCGCCAATCGGTGATATTGTCGGTGAGCAGTGGTTTCGGACAGCCCGAAGTAGAGGCCGAGCTACCCCAAAAAGAACAATTACCGAAGGACAATTACCGTATTGGCCGATCCTTTCGAGTCATTATGAAAAAAGTTCGGGATGGTTCCCAGCGGGGACCCCAGTTGCTAGTTTCCCGCACTGCTGCTGGCTTGGTGGTGGAATTGTTTGCTACTGAAGTTCCTGAAATTGAAGAAGAAATCGTGCGGATTGTGGCGGTTGCCCGAGAAGCGAACCCGCCCTATCGCAATGTCGGTCCTCGCACTAAAATTGCAGTGGACACCTTAGAAGGCGATGTTGACCCAGTCGGAGCTTGTATTGGTTCCCGGGGATCACGAATTCAAGTGGTGGTGGATGAATTGCAGGGCGAAAAAATTGATGTAATTCGCTGGTCACCAGATCCGGCCACTTATATCTCTAATGCTCTTAGCCCCGCCCGGATTGACGAGGTGATTTTAGTGAATCCCGAAGATCGTCAAGCTCATATTTTGGTACCAGAGGATCAGCTGAGTCTGGCGATCGGTAAAGAAGGCCAAAACGTGCGGTTAGCAGCGCGGCTCACTGGCTGGAAAATTGATATCAAGGACATTGCCAAATACGATGCGGCAGCAGCGATGGCTGAAGTCGAAGCTCAGCGAGCGGCTAATCCTCCGGAGTATCAACAGGATGAATACGAGTATGAAGAGGAATAAATAATGGAGAGAATCAGAGAATGAAGAACTACCGCCGCTGCCTTAGTTGTCGGCAACTGATCGATCGACAACTGTTGTGGCGGGTGGTTCGCCTCCATCCGCAACGGCTAGTGCAGTTAGATCAGGGCATGGGTCGCTCCGCTTATCTCTGTCCAACCGCTGACTGCCTAGCTGCTGCTCAGAAGAAGAATCGATTGGGTCGAGCGCTAAAAACTCCTGTTCCAGATATCATCTACCAGCAGCTGGCCACCAGGATCTGAAATTAAGGACTCTAGTGCTCATAAATCTACTACACAACATTAGGTTACAAAAAATCACAGTAGCCATTCTTCCATATCTGAGTAGCGTAGCAGCCATTGTCTAAGCTGAAATTAGCTGCGACTGAGACAGATTGAAGAATTCATGGCAGAATATACTATAATCACAAATCCAAAATCTACATGGCACGTCCGTTTGCAGTTTCAGTCCCATCAGTCCCAATTTTTTTAGCGACTCACGTCAGTGTTGGTGATCGGGGTTGTGTACAAAGAAACGGTTTTTGAATCCTGAAATAGCCTAGCGTAGGCTTTCAGAATATCTATTAACCAGAGGCTACCACCTTCACTTAACAGATTTTTAGCCTTGTCGCCGATCACAGCTTCAGGCCAATAACACAATTTTTAACCAGGAACTGAAAGGTATTACGAGGGCGCAGTGGATGAACAACAGCAAAATTAGAATCTATGATTTATCTAGGGAATTGAATTTGGAAAACAAAGATCTGCTAATGGTTTGTGAAGAGTTAGAGATTGCGGTGAAAAGTCATAGCAGTACGATCTCGGAAGCAGAAGCGGTGAGAATCAGAGCCGCTGCTGAAAAGTTAATTGCTCGTCCAGATCAAGCTAAAAAGCAACCAACCATCGAAAAAGAAAAGGTCGATCGACAACCAGTGGCTAAAGCTAGTGGCGGACAAAAACCGCAGATTTTACAGATTCGGCATAAAACCAACCAGGAAGAAGCTAGTACTGAATCTGGTATGGCTCCGAAGCCGACAGCTGTCCCACCGGCAATGACATCTTCCAATAATCCTGAACGACCAGTCTCTCGCCCCCAATCAGCTCCTGCCGAAGTAGCTAGACAAGAGATGACTGCTGCTCGGCCAGCATCTGAACCTATTTCTATGCGGGTACAGCCTGCCCGTTCCCCAGAAAGGAGTAGCAGTGAACAAGGCAGCTCAGAAAGCCCAGCCCGTCCAACAGTCAAACCGGTGTTGAAAGTAGCTGGTGCCCCGGTACGACCCGCTGGTACAAATCCTGATCGCCCAGCCCGTCCGGCTGCTGGTGAGCGGCGACCACTGCGGGAAGTCCCAGCTGTCCCCGAACTGAATCGTCCGCAGCGCAAAATTGTCCAGATTAAGCCGTTGGCATCGGTGGGTGCTGTCCCCGGTGGGATGGGCAGCAGTAATAATGATGATGATGATTCGATCGATGTCATTGATAACGTCGAAAAGCTCGAACTGCGCAGACCCACTTTACCGAAGCAGATTAAGAAGCCCAAGGCTTGGTCAAAGGGCGAGGAAGAAGAAGCAGAGAATGCGGCTAAAGCAGCCAAGGCTGCTGGCAAGAAGCGTAAATCTCAAATCATTGCTGATGATGATGACGACGATGATGAAGATGGACAGGGTGAAGATGGCACAGCGGTAGTAGTAAGCCTATCGATCGTTCGGCCTCCCAAGCCCGCTAGTGCCCAAAGAGCTGCCACTCCGATTGCTGCTCCTGCTCGCAAGAAACCCACGCGCGGCGGCGATAGCAGTCGTCATAACAATCGGCGACGAGACGAGAAAGCCGTCGTTGAGAAGCCTGAGTTTATCACCCTGGGTGGTAGCTTGACCGTACGTGACTTAGCCGATTTGTTGATTGTGCCAGAAACAGAAATTGTACGACAGTTATTCTTTAAGGGGATCGCCGTTAGCGTCACGCAGATTCTGGATGTGGCTACCGCCACGATGGTAGCCGAAGAAATGGGCATTTTGGTGGAAACCAAAGAAGAGCAAGCTCCAGCCACCAAGGTGACTGAAATGTTGTCCGTTGCTGATCTCGACAATCTGCACCGACGGCCACCAGTCGTTACGATCATGGGTCACGTTGACCATGGTAAAACGACCCTCTTGGATGCCATTCGCGAAACCAAGGTGGCGCAAGGTGAAGCCGGGGGGATTACCCAGCATATTGGGGCCTACCATGTGGATGTTACCCACAATGGCAAGATGCAGCAAGTAGTCTTTTTGGACACGCCTGGCCACGAAGCCTTCACGGCAATGCGGGCACGGGGTGCTCGGGTAACAGACGTAGCGATCTTAGTGGTGGCTGCCGATGACGGTGTCCGGCCACAGACGATCGAAGCAATTCGCCACGCTCAGGCTGCGGAAGTACCGATTATTGTGGCCATTAACAAAATGGACAAGCCCGGTGCTAATGCCGATCGAGTACAGCAAGAACTCACTTCCTATGGGCTTCAGTCTGAGGATTGGGGTGGCGATACCGTTATGGTGCCGGTTAGTGCCCTCAAGGGTGATAATCTCGATACTCTGTTAGAAATGATCTTGCTAGTAGCTGATGTCGAAGACTTGCAAGCGAATCCGAACCGTCCGGCGAAGGGCACCATTATCGAAGCACATTTAGATAAGGCGAAAGGGCCAGTGGCTACTCTCCTTATCCAGAATGGAACGCTGCGGGTGAGTGATACTCTCGTTGCTGGTCACGTCTTCTGTAAGGTGCGTGCCATGGTAGACGACAGGCTTCAGCGCGTCGAAGCCGCTGGTCCTTCTTTTGCCGTTGAAGTATTGGGGATGAGCGATGTGCCAGCAGCTGGTGACGAGTTTGAAGTATACCTGAGTGAAAAAGAAGCGCGGGCTGTGGCCGATAAGAATTCAGAATCCTATCGCCATTCCCGTCTCCAGCAGATGATGTCTTCGCGCCGGGTTACGCTCAATACTCTGTCTGCTCAAGCTCAAGAAGGCGACCTAAAGGAATTGAATTTGATTCTGAAGGCCGATGTGCAAGGTTCGGTAGAAGCAATTTTGGGTTCATTGCGTCAGCTGCCGCAGAAAGAAGTTCAGGTACGGGTGTTGTTCTCCGCTCCTGGTGAAGTCACTGAGACTGATGTGGACTTAGCTGCGGCCAGTGGCGCGGTAATTATTGGCTTTAATACTAGCTTGGCTAGTGGGGCACGAGCCTTGGCCGATACGTCTGGTGTCGATATTCGAGAATACGATATTATCTATAACCTATTGGATGATATCCAAAGTGCGATGGAAGGCTTGCTCGATCCGGAACAGGTGGAAGAATCACTGGGTCAGGTGGAAGTGCGGGCGGTGTTCCAAGCTGGTCGTGGGAATATTGCTGGTTGCTATGTGCTCAGTGGTAAGGCGGTGCGTAACTGCCAAATCCGGATCAAGCGGGGCGAGCAATTGGTATTCACTGGTGTTCTGGATTCGCTGAAGCGGGTGAAAGACGATGTGAAGGAAATGAGTGCCGGGTTTGAATGCGGTATTCGTCTTGATCGCTTTAATGACTGGAAGGAAGGGGACATTATTGAAACGTTCCAATTCGTCAGTAAGCGCCGGACTTTGACTGTGTAGATGGTAATTCAGATAAAGCCCTCTAGGTTAAAATCTAGAGGGCTTTGTATTGTGAGCTACAATCACCATCGCTATGGCTGAAGCCTAAAGACAGATTGAAATTCTATCTCACCGTATTGATGCCAGCTAAATCCAGGATTTGGGGAATTAAATCTTCGCGCTTGACGGCCATCATATGGACACCTTGACACATGGTCTTGGCAATTCTCACCTGCTCGGCAGCGATTTCGATACCAGTTTGTAGGGGATTACTGGACTTTGCTAATCGATCGATCGTCGTTTGTGGAATATCTACTCCAGGTACATAGCGATTGATAAACTCGGCATTTTTGGCGGACTTGAGGAGAAAAATGCCCGCCAAGACCGGCTTTTGGTATTGAGCAGCAATCTGGGTCATGAATTTATCGAGGATATCAAAGTCAGAAATGAGCTGACTTTGAAAAAACTGCGCTCCGGCAGCTACTTTTTTTTCGCATCGACTAGTAAGACCTGACCAACTTTTAGATTGGGGATCGACGGCGGCACCAGGGAAGAAGTCAGTACCAGCATCCGGTAAAAGCTTACCGTTACCATCATTGCCACTGTTCAGTTGACCGATTAAAGTCAGGAGACGAACGGATTCTAAATCAAATACAGCTTTGGCGGTAGGGTAGTCGCCAGCTTTGATCGGATCGCCAGTAAGAGCGAGAATATTTTTGATGCCTAGGGCTTGGGCGCCTAATAAATCTGCTTGGAGTCCAATTCGATTGCGATCGCGACAGGTCAGCTGATATATCGGTTCAATGCCTGCGCGTAGCAGAATAATAGAGGCAACCAGAGGGGTCATCCGCATCACGGCGCGACTACCGTCGGTAATATTAACGGCATGAACCCGATTTTGGAGTTTTTGAGCCATTTCCAGCATATGGCTAGCATCGGCACCTTTGGGGGGTGCGACTTCGGCGGTAACTAAAAAGTCGCCTTTTTGGGCTGCTTGCTGGAAGTTATTCATCGGAAAGAAAAGTATGGAAAAGCTTTGACTGTCATCATAAAGCTTTACGGCGGTGTGTAAGTGTTGACATTCTCCTCGGCGTGAACGCACGAGGAAACCTAAAAATCACTATTTAGGTTTCTGCATCTTCGCACCAGCCTTCCGAGATTTGCTCTCTTCAGGTCTTATCGTTGCCCCACAGACTGAAATAGCTAGCCCAGCCGCCAGAATATTTTTACTCGCATTGCTAATACTCTTATGAAGTGGATAAATCGAAGTGATATTAATTTTACAGAAACATTGATTACCAAAATAGTAATGTAGGAAATCCGCTTTACTATTCAAAGTATTTTGTCATAAAAACTGGATTGACAGGGGGGAGATTAATTGTGAAACCCCACCCGAATGCATTAATTGACTTTAAAGTGCATTAGATGGCGTTTTTTTAACAAAATTTGCTTGAAAACTTTATTAAAAAATTGTTAGATCTTTGAAATTTAGTCTAGCAAAGCTTTTGAACACATCATAGCTCCATTAAATTAGCCACTTATTGCTACAAGACTTGCCAAAATTTACATATTGACATAAAGTTTTAGTCATAATTATGCAAAAGCTTTCAGTTTCCAATTAGTTTGGATAACGTTTCAAGCTTTGACGTGATCAACTATTCGGGAGTTTATTTTTGAAAACTGCAATTACCCAAAGCACTCAGATTCCTTCTCCTGTAATCTATGATATGGATCTGAAAAGTCAGCTCAAAACGACAGCTGTAGATGCTAGGGGAAGATCGGTTCCAGAACTACTAAAGCACTCCCCTCGTCATGGTCACTCCAAAAACTCAGTTATGAGTTTGGCAATGGCGATCGGAGCCTCCAGTTTTGCCTCAATGGCCTTCTCTAGTCCGGCTGTACTGAACAAGCCACTGACAACGCCAGAAGCTGTATCCACTGAACCGAGTCAGCCCACATTGCGAACAGTCGAGAAGTCAATGAGTGCTACTGATCATCGACCTGCTTCTCAGACGATTGCATTGAAGGTGGAACCATTGTCGCTTCCAGCGAAAGAAGCCACAGCTATCCCAATCGTGCAACCCATTGACACTGGCTCACTGGCAAAATCTTCGCAACAGCCAGCAACTAGTCCGGGGGCTTCTACACAGCCAATGGTGGCACCCACTAGCAACAATGATTTTGTTTACCCTTTAAGTACTCCAACGCCAGTCGGATCCCCCTTTGGTTGGCGTGTCCATCCAATCTCTGGGAAAAAGCGCTTACATGCTGGGATGGACTTTACAGCGCCTGAAGGTACTCCGGTTGTAGCAGCCACCGGCGGTCGAGTAGTATCAGCTGGCTGGCTAGGAGGATATGGTAAGACTATCGTAATTGAGCATGATGGCAGACTCCAGACCCGCTATGCGCATCTGTCGAATATCACGGTGCAGCCAGGTCAAGAACTACAAGCAGGAACATTGATTGGGGCTGTAGGTACTACTGGCCGCTCGACTGGTCCTCATCTTCATTTTGAAATGCTGGTCTCTACTCCAGATGGTTGGATTGCGATCGATCCAGCTCCCGGTGTGCAATACGCCTTAAACAACCTCCAGCAAGTATTACAGGCTAGCCAGCCGGTTATTCCCGGTGGCTAAATTAAAGCAATGAAATACCAGAGAATTGTTGAAACAGCCTAGTAGCATTAGAATCGGTCATCCCAGAGATAAAATCCGTCACATGCAAAAGCTGATGATAGTTATTCTCGCCCGGTTGAGGACGATGTGTCGCTGGCATCATTTGCAGCACCAAATTACTTTTGATGTTGTGGGGCTGAATTAAGGCATTGGCAAATTCGGTAAATAGTTTAGCCAGCACCTCATAGCCAGCAATTTGAACCCCGACCACTTGGGGTTGCTGAAAAATAGCACTGCGGGCTTTGCAATGAATGGTTTGCAGTGCCTCATGATCACTACTTAAAGATAGCAATTCCTGATCAAATTCAGCCCTTAAAATATTCTGTTCCTGGGCTAGAAAGTTGTAGGCAGCTTCGCGGACTAGTATATCGATCGATTTAGCCCGTAGATGTGTCACTAATTCTGGCTCAGCACCATCAGATTTGGTGAGATCTAACTGTGCGATCGGATTCAATAGCGCCACTACTTCAGCAAAGGTCAAAAATCCCATCTGATAGCCATCTTCAATATCCACAATGGAATAGCAAATATCGTCAGCCGCTTCTACCAAAAAAGTCAGCGGATGACGGCACCAGCTCATCCCAGATGTACCCGGAATCAACCCCACAGCAGTGGCTACCTCGGTAAATAGCTGTTGGTCAGCCTGGAAAAAACCATATTTTTGGGTGCTGCGTCCTGTACCGGCGGGCACATCAGAGGCGCGGGGATATTTAGTGAAAGCCGCAATGGTTGGACAAGTAAGCTGTAAACTACCTAGCCGATGGGGAATTTCTAGCCGACAGATGACTCGTAAGCCCTGTGCATTGCCTTCAAATTGCTCTAGATCTAAGCGTTGGGCGGTAGTCAGGTCTAAATTGGGGTGCTGCTGCTGCCAAGACTCAAAGCCCGATCGAATAGCATCTTCGCCAGAATGGCCAAAGGGCGGGTTGCCAATATCGTGGGCAATACAGGCGGCGGCCACAATATCACCAATATCGGCAGCGGTAATTGCCAACCGATGCTCAGCCACAATTTGTTCGCCTACAATCCGCCCCAGAGAACGACCAACGCTAGCGACCTCCAGGCTATGAATGAGGCGAGTGCGCACATAGTCGTTTTGACTGAGAGAAAAGACTTGAGTTTTGTCCTTGAGTCGCCGAAAAGCTGCTGAAAAAATCAATCGATCGAAGTCCCGCTGAAAAGGGGTACGCGCTAAGCTGAGATCTTCGGGCTGAGATTTTCCGAGGCGCTGGGGGGTAAGAAGCTGCGGCCACTGCATCATGTTTATTTTTCTCGATCACTGTATCGGTTCACATAGTCTCTAAAATCGCTATCAATCTGTGCGCAATCGCTAATGAACCTCCCGCCGCCCCCATCCGTTCTGCTCCCTGCTGCTGGCATCGTTCCAGATAAGCCGTGCTAGCTAAGGTATTTTTGATTGTTTGAGCTGCTTCTTGCAGAATGGCTGGCGTGGCCGGAATGGTGCCGACTGTTTGCACCGACTCGCCCAGCAAGCGCATTTGCGCTTCCGCAAATCGATAAGTAAACTGGGGACCCTGACCCACAACTTGAATGATCGGTTTCCCTAAACCAACAGCCTGTTCCACCGCCGTCCCGGCCATCCCCACTACCAAATCACTGGCTTGCAAAATATCCCCAAATGATCGATCAAAGCACATCACTACAGTCCCCGTATCAGGATGTTGTAATTTACCATCATCTAAATATTGCCAGCCATCTGCCGTCGCTATCTCTGGTAACATCGGCATCATACTAGGCACTAAGGCTGCTCGAAATTGAATGGATTGAGGGGCAAACACTCCCGCTATCTTCACACAAAGCTCTAGCAACAACCCAAAATTCTGAGCAGCCTCTGGCAACCGGCTACCAGGCAATAAAGCAATCATCGACACGCCAGATTGTAAAAATAATTCTTGCCCAGTCGGCTGCAAAACATCCATAAAAGGATTACCTAAAAAAGCCGCCTTAGTTACTTTGCGCTGCTGGAAATATTCGGCACTATAGGCATCACGGGTAAATATCTCCCGGCAGCGGGCTGATTTCATTAACGGATTGATATCAATCCGATTTTCGTAGTGCGCCGAACTAGCCACCATAAAATAGGCATAGGGTAAACCAGTAATATATGCAAAAAGCTGCGGCACAATATCCCCCACCGCAAATATTAGATCGTATTGATGGCGCTGGGTGAGAACAGTTTTAATTTGTGCGATCGTCAGCCCGACTAAGCCCGATTTAAAGTCTGTTAACAGTTGTCGATAATCCATATAGAAGAACCCCCCGGAAGGCAATCCCTGCGTTGAGCCAATAATCGGGATATCTAAACTGCGATAGGCTTTGCCTTCTCCGACTAATGGTAAAGCAGCCATTTCAATATGGGGGGCGGCTGTACGCAGGGCTTTTAGTACCTGGCTGGCGCTTAAATCTTCACCATGCCCATTACTTAGGCAAAGAATTCTTTTCATGATTTTCTGAAGGCTGGCAACAGCTGTGATCGATCGAGCATCTAGAATTATTGCTTCTTAAGTTTACTCTCTTTGGCCAAATTTACAGTCGAGGGGTTGCTATTTGTAGAGAAGCATCGTATGCTTAGTTAGTTGCCTAAAAAACGACGCGGGATAGAGCAGCCTGGTAGCTCGTCGGGCTCATAACCCGAAGGTCAGTGGTTCAAATCCACTTCCCGCCACCAAATAAGAAATGAAAGCTCTCAAATCTAAGTTTGAGAGCTTTTATTTGTGGGCAGCAGTGCGATATCATGCAAATGATACTAACTGGTGAAAGTCTATGCTGCGTATTCTCTCCACTGTCAGGAATTGGCAGCAAACTATTAGTCGGTGGGTTCTGACTATCATGGCCATTGCCATAATGAATTTACTGCTGGTGCCAGCAGCCTGGGCAGTGACTCCAATCAAGTTATCAGAAGTTTCATATAAGGATTGCCCAGCAGAGATGGCCGAGGGTGCGGTGACGAGTGGGGGTGTGACTCAAACGGCCAGTTGTTTTTTGATTATCGGTAAAGCTCAGAATCCTTCTAGCAAGACGGTCTTTGATGCAGATGTCTTTGGTCGGATTTATGATGCTGATAATAACTTGGTGTTGCAGAATCGATCGCGCGTGGGCTTAATTGAAAAGTTACCACCAGGGGTTAGTGATTTTGAGATGCGGGTTTCGGTGCCGAGTAATACCTCTCAGCCTTTACAGCTCAAGAAATTTAAAGCCGCCGGTTTTACTACTAAGATTCGCCAGTAATGAAGATCGTGACGGTAATTTTGGCTGGTGGTCAGAGTAGCCGCATGCAGCAAGATAAAGCGCTGTTGATGGTGGATGGAATGCCTTTGATTCGGCGAGTTTATGATGTATCGATCGAATGCACCACCGCAGTCTATCTCCTCACTCCTTGGCCGGAGAGATATCAGCGGGTATTACCATTAGACTGTCGATGGTTGATAGAAAATCCACCGCAACAAGGACCACTGCTAGCTTTCCAGCAGATCCTTACTCAAATTGATGCTGATTGGGTTTTATTACTAGCCTGTGACTTACCTTCTCTGGATGTAGTGGTGATTCAGGGGTGGATTAAAGATTTAGAGAATGTCGAGGAGAGATCGATCGCATACCTTGCTCTACAAACTAAAGGCTGGGAAGCGCTATGTGGTTTATATCGCACTAGCTGTCGCCCTAGCTTAGACAATTTTATACAGGCTGGTGGTCAATCTTTTCAGAAATGGCTACAGACTGAGATTGTGGCACCAATACCGGTACTGGCACCTCAGATTTTTACCAACTGGAATTCTCCAGAGGATGTTCAGCCGTTGGCCTAACTTTGCTGTGCCATCAAATCGCCAAAATTCGGGGATTCCCAAGCTTATTAAATACTCAGAGCACGCAATTGAGCAGCTAATCGATCGATACGTTGTTTTTCAGCATCAGCGATTTCTTCTGGGGATAGATATCGGCTTTTGCGTTGAATAAATTGAGAATCTCTTGCTCAACATCATTAAAAATCAATATGGCACAACCAAAAAAAGGAGAAGGCATTACCTTCTCCTTTTTCAACTTAACTATTCAGAAATTCAAAACTAACGAGAGTTGGGTTTGTGAACAATAAAGCTTAGAACTTGACACTGCTTGATATTATCGAAACCAACAACCCGCACATAGCAGCTGCTGTATTCAGAGCGACAAGAACGGACTTCGTTCAAAACATCTGAAGTAGAAGTTGCGTTGAACAAAGGTAACTTCCACAGAGTCCAGTAGTGTTGAGTAGGCTCAGATTCTTCACTGAACTCTACACCAGGAATATAGCCCTGATCCAAGATGTACTGAACCTGTCTAACGATTTGATCATCAGACAAAGGAGGAAGATAGGAAAACGTCTCAAAGCGACGCATTTTAGGTAAAGTTTGCATATTGCCTGCTTTATTTAATCTTTAAAAAGAGATAACTACAGAAATAGAATTGCTAACTCAAAGGCTAGCCTCGGACTCGTCAGGATGAAAAGGCAACTGCGATAGCTTTTCTAACTGCTGCCGACGATGTTCGGTGTTCTGATGAGCAATCCGATGACGTACCATTTCTGGCAATTCATCTAACACTTCTTCTGCTAGGTGTTCACGCACTGTCATAATGCGTAAGGCCAATTCTTGATTTACCGCCATCAAAGACTGTAAATATAATTCACCGTTTTGCAACACACTTTGACCAGAGAAACTGTTCAACCACTTTGCCAGTGGAGGATTGGTTTCGCTCAGTTGATTCAAAACCATTCGCATCGCTTGGTAGGTTAGATAGCTAGTCAGCACGGTGGCTGAACTATTCGCAACTGCTTTGATATCCATCAATCTCTCAGTTTCAGATTGGGTCTAGTCTAAATCATTACTCTCATGTAAATCACGCAACATCAACCACAATCTGACTAGTAGGAGCTTACAGAGTATCCATTGCTTCAAATTCGAACTTGATTTCTTTCCAAAGTTCGAGAGCAACAGCCAGTTCAGGAGACCATTTACCAGCTTCACGAAGAACGTCGCCGCCTTCACGCATCAGGTCACGGCCTTCGTTCCGGGCCTGAATACAAGCTTCTAGGGCAACGCGGTTAGCCATAGCACCAGGAGCATTACCCCATGGGTGTCCAGCAGTACCACCACCAAATTGTAAGCAAGAGTCATCGCCGAAGATTTCCACCAAGGCTGGCATGTGCCAAACGTGGATACCACCAGAAGCAACTGGCATAACACCAGGCATGGAAGCCCAATCTTGAGTGAAGAAAATACCGCGTGAGCGATCTTCTTCGATGTAGTTTTCGCGCATCAGGTCTACAAAACCCATAGTGATGCCTTTTTCGCCTTCGAGCTTACCTACAACCGTACCGGAGTGTAAGTGGTCGCCACCAGACATCCGCAAACACTTTGCCAAAACGCGGAAGTGAATACCGTGATT
>JAYUSR010000139.1:0-4758 GCA_043755575.1 Synechococcales cyanobacterium | reverse complement strand
AAATGGAAGCTAGAGGTGGAATTTTGAGCAACGATTGGGTCTACCAGAATAGTGAAAACTCCCAATCGGTTACCGGCTAGAACGTCGGTGAAAATCCGATCACCGACCATTGCTACTTCTGAATAAGGTAAATTCATGTCATCAACGGCCTGTCGCAGCTTTTTGCGAGAAGGTTTGGCCGCTGACAAGAAGTAGGGTAAATCTAGGCTACTGGCGATCGATTCAATGCGATGACGATGCGGATTATTTGTTACTAGCCATAGTTTGGCCACTTTCCGAATCTCTGCTAGCCATTCTAACAACTCCGGCTGAGCGGTGGTGGTTTTCACTGGAATAATAGTGTCATCAATATCCAGAACTAGTCCACGCAGTTGGTGTTTTTGAAGTGTCGCTGGAGTTAT
This sequence comes from Synechococcales cyanobacterium, assembly GCA_043755575.1. Classification (GTDB taxonomy): domain Bacteria; phylum Cyanobacteriota; class Cyanobacteriia; order Cyanobacteriales; family Chamaesiphonaceae; genus JAAFHZ01. Next base: position 4,357 of record JAYUSR010000139.1, on the reverse strand, counting down.
CTGCAAAATGTTACCACCCAAAACTAAATCTGGCTGCAATAGACGAAAAAGCATTTAAGTTCCCAATTATTTTTTCTGAGCCTGTTGGCGACCTGCCCGAATTTCTTTAGTGGCTCGCTCGTGTTCAGCATTGGTTTTGCTAAATACGTGAGTACCATCATATCTGGCAACGAAAAAAAGCATTTCAGTATTATCAGGTGCTAACACTGCTTTTAGACTAGATAATCCGGGTCCGGCGATCGGACCGGGTGGGATACCGGCTGTTGTATAAGTATTGTAAGGATGGGGTTTACGGATTTGTGAAAAAAGCAGTGGCTTGTCTGGAGTTTGAGTAACGCCAAAGGCATATTCAACAGTCGGATCAGATCCTAGCTTGATCCCCTTGGCTAGGCGATTGATAAAAACTCCGGCAATCTGGGGCCGCTCCTTCGGAATGACTGCTTCTTTCTCAACAATGCTACTCAGACTGACCCATTGTAAAAGGGATAAGTTGGAGTTAGCACCTCGCTTTTTGTATATAGGTAAAGCGCTGCTTTCAAACTGTTTTAGCATTTGATTGACAACCACTGGGGAGGTAATGCCCTCCTTCGGAATTTTGTAGGTCTCTGGAAGCAGAAAGCCTTCTAGATCCTTAATACCTTCTGGTAGCCAAGGAAATTTATCGCGGGGAATTTGCTGGGTGGCAGCAATGAATTCTTCAGCTTTAAAGTACTTTTTATCGTCCTGGAAGTATCGAGCCATTTGCTTGATGTTAAAACCCTCTTGTACCTTAAATGTTACTTCTGTGACTTTACCGCTCCAGATTTTACCAGCAATATCGGGCAGTGGTTGGCTCGGCGAAATTTGGTAGCTGCCAGATTTTGCTCCTTTGCTTTGGCGGGAAAAGACTGATGTCCAGAGCTTCCAGGCCAACTCTGACTTGATTAATTTTTGGGCAGCTAGCTCTTTGCCGATCGATTGCGCTGAGCTACCTGATGGAATGTTGAATTGCACTTCAGGACTGTTGGTTGTGGCTGGCGGAGCGATCGCATCATTCCACCAGGCGAATAGCCCCAAACTAGCAGCAACGGCCAAAATCCCGGTAGGAACGGCGAATTTTGCCCATTGAGGCAAATTGGATTGGTCTTTCATCGTTGTAGTAGTTCAGGAATCAATGGCATCAGCAATTTGGGTTTTACCAATCAAGCTTCATCAAGAAGGATATCTTCGAGGCGTGGACCAATTTCATCAGATTCTTGATCGGATAGTAATTCTACTATGCCCTGCTCGTTTTTCTTACCAAAAAATAATAGCGGATCTACTGGAGTACAGATGACATATTCTTGTTCTTCGTTATAAAAGTGACAAAGAATTTGAAATTCCTCTGGCTCTAAATCTTCTCCTTCTAGATCAATTTGCAAAATTTCTTCTGGATCGAGGGGCGGTAAGTCACCGGATGCCGTCAGGGTATAGGCTGTTTGTTTGAGAGTGAGATTTTGCTCCGATAAAACGGCACTGGCATCAGCGAAGACTTTAGCAATTTGATCATCTTCATCGATCGCAGTCAGTTCAGCTGAATCTTCTTCGTCTTCATTCCAGGCAAATATCTCGATCGGAGAATCGACTGGTAAGAGTAATAAATAAGTCTTGGAGTCCAACTCTAGGTATTTTTCGACGTAGCAACTAAGAGTTCGACCAGTTTCATCTGTCAAATTCACTAAATCGTTTAGTTCACTATTTTCGGGATGGGATGATTCAGACATATTAATAAAGGCGATTAATGGAATTGATAAACCAACTTTAATCGGGAGATTTTACTCTATACAGGTGCTAAACTGACTCTCACACAGACTTCTGTCCAGATGCTAGTCAAAGGTAGGATACCATATTGCTTCATTCTGTAGAATACCTTGAGCTAATAATTGGGGTAATGCTACTGTCCCTATGTCCAGTCTTCTTGCTCTTGAAATTTGCTGCGAACTTGGTAAATTCGCTCATTGTTGTGGATTTCACGGGTTTGGGCAAAAAGTTCTGCTTCGGTGAGTCCTAATTTTTTCATGATTTGGTTAAGACTATCTTTAATTGCTACTGCGCCCGGAAATCCTTGGTAACGAATACGAAGTCTGGCTAGTTCTGCTAAATTTATGGGATCTGCGGCATCACCCTGCATAATGTGGCTAATCGTCTCCCGGTCTTTCTTCTCTTGGGGATGGTTTTGCAACTTGGGAGATGTTTGATTGCTCATAGCATATGTTCAAAAACATTTAATATAAACGGGGTAGCAGAAGAAATACTCTCCCCCTACCCCGTTTGTTGATAACGGTCTACTGTTACTTAACTCCGCCCCAGTTGACGGAGAAGCCGTCAAGTACCAGTGAAGAATTGTAGATTTGCAAGATGATTAATAAAAAGATCGCAAACAGAACCATAAAAATACCCATTACCGGTGTGGTTCCCCAACCTGGGACTACCTTACCGTACTCGGAGTTTAATGGTCTGAGAATATCGCCTAACTTTGTACGTTGTCCCATAGGTCACCAAAAAATAAGCTATAAAAAGTGTGCTTTAACATATCGCAATATATTATAGAAGTATACCATTCGCAACTTGTAACTCCTATGGAATCCGCAACAGTTCTTAGTATTTCACTGGGGGCGATCATCGTAGCTATTACTGGCTATGGTTTGTATCTCTCTTTTGGACCGCCAGCTGCTCAATTGGATGACCCGTTCGACGATCACGAAGATTAGCAGTTGAGTTATTGCCAAAGGCAATGCTATGAGTACAGCAAGCCCGTCTGTAGGACGGCTATGCTCAACCCATACTATTGGAGGGTTGAGCAAATTGTGCTGTGCCACAAGCAGTAAGCCGAAACCCGATCGCTTTAGACTTGCTATTTGGCACTTTTGTTTGTGAATATACCAATCGATTCCTTACCCATGACCAAAACTTTGATTCCGATCATTCTAGCTGGTGGCAAAGGTGAACGCTTTTGGCCGTTGAGCCGTAAGCATCGTCCTAAACAATTTTTGTCTTTAGATGGGAGTGGAGTGAGCCTTTTGCAAGCCACTGCCCAACGGCTACTAGAAATTGCTGGGGGTTGGGCTAATGTCTGGGTGGTGACTTCGGCTCAGTTGGCGAAAGGGGTACAAGAGCAATTACCAGAATTACCTCTTCCGAATTTGCTGGTGGAGCCAGAGGGCCGTGATACAGCAGCAGCGGTGGCTTGGTCAACCTTGGCGGTGGCGGCACGACATGGACAAAAGGCTACTGTGGGCTTTTTCCCAGCCGATCATTACATTGCTGATGAAGCTGGCTTTAATCAGACTCTCCAAGCGGCGGCGGAATTAGCTCAGCAACAGCCTGCGATCGTCACCTTAGGAATCACCCCCAGTTTTCCGTCCACGGGCTATGGCTATATTCAGGAAGGAGAATTTGCTGGGGAATATGTAGACCAAAAAGCTTATCATGTGAACAGATTTACCGAAAAGCCCGATCAAGAGACGGCCACTGAATTTTTGAAGATTGGCAATTACACCTGGAATAGTGGGATGTTTATTTTCACTGCCCAGACTTTGTTGAAAGAGATGCAGTTGCATGCGCCGCAGATTATTCAGCCTTTGATGGAATCTGGTTTAGATGCTTATCCCACGATTACGAAGCAGAGCATTGATTACGCTTTGATGGAGAAAACCAAGCTAGCCTATGTGCTACCGGCCAGTTTTGGTTGGGATGATATGGGCGATTGGAATGCGATCGAACGACTATTAAAAGGTGACATTAGTCATAATCTTAATGTGGAGTTAGCCCAGCATATTGGCTTAGACACTGCGGGTGCGATCCTCTATGCTAGCAGTAGTGATGAAGTGATTGTGACCATTGGCCTAGAGAATATTGTGGTCGTACGAGACGGCAATGTGACTTTGGTGGTAGATAAAAATCGGACTCAGGAAATTAAAGGAGTGCTGGGGAAAATCAAGGAAAATACTGACTGGGAACATTTGCTGTAGGCTATACTGGAGCTTATGAGTGAGAAGAAAAATACAGGAATTAAGGTATTAGCCGACAACCGACAGGCCAGGTTTCAATATGAATTCCTGGAGGTAGTGGAAGCCGGAATATCTTTGACTGGCACGGAAGTGAAGTCGATTCGGGCGGGCAAAATTAATTTGCGAGACAGCTATGGCTTGATCCGTAATGGTGAGGCTTGGCTGCTGAATACGCATATTTCAGCTCATGCCACGACTAGTGCTTACTATAATCATGAGCCGACCCGGACGAGGAAGCTACTGCTGCATAAAAAGGAAATTCGGCAGCTGGTGGGTAAGGTCGATCAGCAGAGTCTGACTTTAGTCCCAGTCAAGATGTATCTGAAGAA
>JAYUSR010000138.1:0-45215 GCA_043755575.1 Synechococcales cyanobacterium | reverse complement strand
TGATATCGGACATTGCTGTCAGGAATAAGTTACCAAAACTATGACCTTCTAGACCTTCACCAGCTTGGAAGCGGTATTGAAACAATTCTGTCAACAACTTTTCCTCGTCTGCCAAGGCCGCAATACAGTTGCGAATGTCACCGGGCGGCAACACACCAAAGTCACGGCGTAGCCGACCGGAAGAACCACCATCGTCAGCCACCGTGACAATGGCAGTAATATTGGCACTGTAGTGTTTTAAGCCTCTCAGTAGCGTTGATAATCCGGTACCGCCACCGAGTGCCACAATTTTTGGTCCTCTGTTTCGCCTCCGATTATTGGTGAGCATGTCCAGCAGCGTTTTTTCACTTTGGGGATCTAAGGCACCACTAACGGCTCGCAAAGAACGCATCTGCCCCCAAAATAACAGAAAAAAGCCTGTCGCTAAAGTAATCGGACCAGAGATCCGATTAGGCACCACTGTGGAAATGTTGTATAAAACACTATCCGCAAACTGTACGAACGATCGGATTGGCATCAGCCTGACCCAAATGGCCACTCCCAACCCAATAAAAACGACTCCAGATAAGGTCACCATAAACCAGCGTTTTACGAACAAACCTGGCGCTAGCCAATGCATTGATTTATTGACAATTCCGGTGTTTTCGGTGAAACGCTCACTGTAGGTAGGCGTTTCTTGATGAACCTTTTGTAAAGCTTCTGGGGCAGTTTTAGGCATTGCTCTAGCCAAAGAGTTGAGAAAAAGAAAGTGAAAACTGTGTTGAAATGAGGAATAAACGTAGATGTGAATTTGAGAATACTACTTAGACTACTACATAAATCTTAAGTGTTTAGTTAATAGCCTATTAAGCATTCCCATAATTGTTAAGTAAGTGACAAAAAAAAGAATTCTCGGTTTAGACCCCGGCCTTGCGACCATTGGATTTGGTATTATCGATATTTCAACCAATCCGGTTAAAAGTTGTACTCCTCTGCTGATGGTGGACTTTGGGATTATCCAAACCCCGGCTAAAACCGAAATCAGCCAACGCTTGCAGATCATTTATGATGACTTGAGTAGTGTTGTTGACGAATTCCAGCCAGATTTAGTTGCGATCGAGAAATTTTTCTTTTATCGCATGGCCAATACGATTGCTGTCGCTCAGGCCAGAGGGATACTGCTCCTGGTTTTGGCACAACATGATCTCTCCTATATGGAGTTTACCCCAGCCCAGATTAAACAAGCGATCACTGGCTACGGAAATGCGCAAAAAGAGGAGGTTCAAGCGGCAGTAGCCAGAGAATTGGCTCTTGACTATATTCCGCGACCCGATGATGCGGCTGATGCCTTAGCAATTGCGATCACCGGTTGGATGAATTTGTGACCTCAAAATAATCTGAAGTAAGATTATCTAGCATATCCACCCTAGATTAAATTCGGATGAATTTGCTAGGAACTGCCAATCTTCACGGTTGCTCAATTTGGATTAAATTTTGATAGTTCGCGATCGAAATTTAAGAAGAGGGCTTTCTCAGCTACATTAAGGTAGAGGCGAAAATTAATTTTGCCACTCTTCCTTTGACCTGACTCTAAACCTATGGATACCAAAGCATTTAAGCGATCACTGAATCATTCTGACAATTATCATCGCAAGGGTTTTGGCCATCAAGAGGAGGCCAATTTGGCCTTGGAATCGGAATATCAAAGCGATTTAATCAAACAGATTAGAGCCAACAATTACATCTGGCGATCGGGTGCAGTAACCATCCGCTTGGCCGAATCCTTTGGTTTTTGCTGGGGCGTAGAGCGAGCGGTGGCTATGGCCTACGAAACGCGCCAGCATTTTCCAACACAACAGATTTGGATCACTAACGAAATCATCCACAATCCGTCGGTCAATCAGCGCCTCAAAGATATGGCTGTGAACTTTATTGAAGTAGAAAACGGTGCCAAAGATTTTGGATCGATCGGTAATTCTGACGTGGTGATTCTACCTGCTTTTGGGGCTAGTGTTCAGGAAATGCAACTACTCAATGACAAAGGCTGTACGATCGTTGATACTACTTGTCCATGGGTCTCGAAGGTGTGGAATACAGTCGAAAAGCACAAGAAAAAAGATCATACTTCTATTATTCATGGCAAGTATAACCACGAAGAAACCGTAGCCACCAGTTCTTTTGCTGGTAAGTATCTAATAGTGCTGAATATGGCGGAAGCTAATTATATTTGCAACTATATTTTGCAGGGTGGCGACCGCCAAGACTTTTTAGCGAAGTTTGACAAATCTTACTCGGAAGGCTTTGACCCGGATATCGATTTAGAGCGGGTGGGCATTGCCAACCAGACCACCATGCTCAAAACCGAAACCGAGGAAATTGGTAAGTTGTTTGAGCGCACGATGATGAAAAAATACAGCACCACCGAGCTGAACGAACATTTCTTGAGCTTTAATACAATCTGCGATGCGACTCAAGAACGTCAGGATGCTATGTTTCAGTTGGTGGGTGAAAAACTAGATTTGATGATGGTGATTGGGGGGTTCAATTCTTCCAACACAACTCACTTACAAGAAATTTCGATCGATCGTCAGATTCCCTCTTATCACATCGACTGTGCGGAAAGGATTATGAATAACAATCGTCTAGAGCATCAGTCTTTAGATCAGGGAATTATAGTTACTGAAAACTGGCTGCCAGCAGGTGAAATTACTGTAGGTATTACCTCTGGGGCTTCTACTCCTGACAAAGTTGTGGAGGAAGTGATCGAGCTGATTTTCGCCCAGAAAATATGATTCATATCTTGGAATCAAGCAATCCAACTACCCTGTTGCCAGTAGATGGGGTTGTTTATCGTATCAGTATAATTGCTGCCAACAATTCAGTAATTATGCTGATAAATTAATGGTTGAGTAAGCGTTGGAGTAGCATATGAGATGCATAGTCTTATGACTAATGAGCTAATAGCTCATCGCCACCTATTCTAGATCATAAGTACAGCCTTGGCTGCAACACTCCGAGTAAAGAATCCATCATTATGTAGCAAGCTGTCTTAGAGCACTTTTTCTAGTGTTAGTGAATAGACCCAATAGTGACAGCAGCACTACATAAGTATTTATCAACTGAAGTCGTAGTCAGTTCACAACCCTACTAATAATGAAGAGTACTAATACTGACAGAAGTGTTATTGTTCCATTAAATCCGGATCTTAGCATTGACCCCAAAATCACACACTATTGGCAGTCACTAAAGCGCTATATTTTTAACCATCGGCGATTAACGATGTATACCTTCGGTCGCTTTCAGATAGTACGTAAGCTGGTACTGCTACTTTCTACACAAACATCCGTGCCGCAACCTGGCGCTGAAACAGTTCTTTCCGATATATCTATTGAAACCGTAGTGAATAGCTTAGATACCAATGGCTATTATGCTGGTTTACAGCTTCCGACAGAAATTGTAGAGAAAATATTAAGCTTTGCTCATGCCAATTCGTTTTATGATGCTCAAAATCCTGAAAAACTCTATACCTATCCGGATCTTCAGCAGTCTGAAGTAAGGGATCTGCACCGGGTTTTGATTGGCCGTTATACGAATACAGCTCAGGATTGTCCAATTACTATGGCTCTTCAGCAAGATTCACAATTACTAGCTATTGCTACTAAATACTTAGGTCGGCGACCAAAACATAGTGATCATCGATTGTGGTGGAGTCTGGCCAATAATGTTACTGATGAACATGCGCGAGTTCGTTCCGGACAAGAATTTCACTATGATTTAGATGACTATCGCACCATATCATTTTTCTTTTATTTGACAGATGTTGATACTCTGGGTGGACCATTAGTGTTCATTAAAGGCAGTCATAAGAAGAAAAAATTAAGCTATTTGCTATCGATGTTTAAAGCACGTCAAGAATCTGGGCTGTTGAAGTTTTATAGTAAAGATGATTTTATTGAGATGCAGGGAGCAGCGGGATTTGGTTTTGCCGTTGATCTATTTGGATATCATAGAGGCAAGCCACCTGAAAATAGCGATCGATTAATACTGCAAATTCGATTTGCGCTAAATGACTACAATAGTGATGGCAAGACCCTTGATGGATTTCAAGGAGCATCTCCAGGATAAGACTAGCATGGCAAGCCAACAGCGGTTTATCATACAAGGAATCATCTGTAACTCCTTTTATTGACCGACCTATGTTTGACTCATTAGCTGAAAGTTTTGAATCTGCCTGGAAAAAGCTCCGTGGTCAGGACAAAATCAAATCTAGCAACATTCAAGAAGCCCTGCGGGAAGTGCGAAGGGCTTTGATTTCAGCTGATGTCAACGTTCAGGTTGTCACCAACTTTGTCAAAGAAGTCGAAGAAGCTGCTCAAGGTGGTGAGGTCATTTCAGGGGTACGTCCAGACCAGCAGTTTATCAAAATCGTCTACGATGAGCTAGTCAAGACGATGGGGCAAACCAACGTTCCCCTAGCTCGCGCCGATGAGTCTCCCACCATCATCTTGATGGCAGGTTTGCAAGGAGCCGGTAAAACTACTGCTACAGCTAAATTAGCACTCCATCTGAAAAAAGAGAATCGATCGACATTGCTCGTAGCCACCGATGTCTATCGGCCAGCTGCGATCGATCAATTAATTACGCTCGGTAAACAGATCGATGTGCCTGTCTTTGAAATGGGCATTGATAGCAACCCAGTGGAAATCGCTCGCCAGGGTCTGGCCAAAGCCAAAGAATTAGGTATCGATACCGTCATCATCGATACCGCTGGGCGGCTGCAAATCGACACCAAAATGATGGCTGAGCTGGCCGAAGTCAAAAATGCCCTCCAGCCCCAAGAAATTTTGCTAGTCATTGACTCCATGACTGGCCAAGAAGCAGCCAACGTAACCCTGGCCTTCCACGAGCAGATTGGAATTACCGGAGCCATCCTCACCAAGCTCGATGGCGATACCCGTGGTGGGGCGGCGTTGTCGGTGCGGGCGGTTTCTGGGCAACCGATCAAATTCGTGGGAGTCGGCGAAAAAGTCGAAGCCTTGCAACCTTTCTATCCAGAGCGGATGGCTTCCCGGATTTTGGGCATGGGTGACGTGTTGACCTTGGTGGAACGCGCCCAGGAAGAGGTGGACATTGCCGATGCCGAAAAAATGCAAGCCAAGATCATGGAAGCCAAATTTGACTTCAATGATTTCATTAAGCAAATGCGGATGATCAAGAACATGGGTTCTTTTGGCGGTTTGCTGAAGATGATTCCGGGGATGGGCAAGGTTTCGGATGATCAGCTCAAAAAAGGTGAAGACGAACTGAAAAAAGCCGAGGCGATGATTGGTTCTATGACCAAGGCCGAGCGTGGTGATCCGGAATTATTGGCCAAAACCCCCAGTCGCCGCCGCCGGATTGCCAAGGGCTGTGGGCGCACTGAGGCGGAAGTGAATAAGCTAGTGGCCGATTTCACGCGGATGCGATCGATGATGCAGCAAATGACGACTGGTAATTTCCCACCTGGTTTTCCGGGTGGTCCGGGTGGTGGTGGTGCTCCCAAGCAGCAAAAGCCCAAGAAAAAGAAAAAAGGTTTCGGGACACTGTAGTTTTTATGGAGGGTGGTTCGATCGCTTGATAAGGAGATGTCGATCGCATCGCGTACCGAAGGCAATCGGCAACGGTGTAGATCCTGTTAATGTACCTACCTTTTAGTCTCACCTTGCCGAAAAGTGCAACTAGGGAATATTTTAAAATCTGGATGCGATGATCGTGAATTAATTGATCAAGTCTACCCAAAGAAGAAGGTATTGAGATTAACTCATACCCATAAGAACTACGCTAAATATCCATAATTCAAGATGAAACCAAGTCTCACTCTCGGAATCATCGGTTGTGCTTTGCTAACATTTCTAACTCCCAACATCCTCTCAGCCCAAGCTGGAGATTTTGGAACAAACCGCCAACCTCGAACTTGTCGATCACAATCGGAACCCAGAAACAGTCCGATTAGTTCTGCTCAAGCCAAGATTTATGCTGCTTGCAATGGAGAAAAACAAACAAATAATTACTCAGTGAAGTTTATTGATATTCTAGATCTTGAAGTTGCCCCGACAGCTCGAAGGGCTAGTATCCGTGATATTCAATATGATCCCAGGATAGATACACAAAAGCCTGTGTATGATATCAGGGGCAATGTAGTTTCTTATAGTTGTTTTCGTGTTAGTGATCTGCATCCAGCTGGACAAAACTGTATAGTCTATCGCGTACCCAATAGTAAGGGCAAGTGTTTTCAAAATACTTTTGGCGAATGGTCTTGTGCTCTTGGGTCTTACTCGCCAAGACCGGAAACAAAAATGCCAGCACCAAATTAGCACTCGATTTTGGTGCTGCTGAATTGAGGTATGAACGACTTAATTTGTAAACAATAAAAAATAGGGCAGGTCAAGTTTCTGAATTTTCAAGTTATTTGTTTTCATACCACAATTCAGCAACGCCCTAGTAAACTGACGCACGTCCGTCTCGAACTTTCTGTGCTAAGATTAGAGATTGTGTTAACTTTAGCGGGTGGAATTCCTTGGCTAACGTTGTTGTAATTGGTGCCCAATGGGGCGATGAAGGAAAAGGTAAGATCACCGATTTACTTAGTAAGTCGGCAGATGTGGTGGTGCGCTACCAAGGTGGTGTTAATGCTGGTCATACAGTAGTAGTAAAAGGTCAAACCTTTAAACTCCATCTCATTCCATCGGGGATTCTCTACCCGGATACAGAATGCATCATTGGCTGTGGCACAGTCATCGATCCAGAGATATTGATTGGCGAGCTAGATCAGTTGGCTACCCTTAAGGTGGCTACTGACCATCTGCTGATCTCTCAAACAGCGCATGTCACCATGCCATATCATCGGATGATTGACCAATCTTCCGAAAAACAGCGGGGCGATCACAAGATTGGCACCACTGGTCGTGGCATTGGTCCCACCTATACCGATAAATCTGATCGGATTGGGATTCGTGTCCAAGACTTAATGGACAACGAGGTGCTGGTCAAGAAGCTGACTTGGACGATCGAACAAAAAAATGTGGTTTTAGCCAAGCTTTATGGCTACGCCCCAGCAGATTTGTTGGATGCCAAGACCGTAATTGCCCAGTATCAGGTTTATGCCGATCGACTGCGGCCTTTTGTGGTGAATACTGCTCTCAAAATTCATGACGCGATTCAACGTCGTCGAAATATTTTGTTTGAAGGAGCACAAGGGACTTTGTTGGATTTGGATCATGGCACTTATCCCTATGTGACTTCATCTAATCCGATCGCCGGTGGTGCCTGCGTTGGTGCCGGGGTTGGTCCGACGATGATCGATCGAGTAATTGGCGTAGCTAAGGCTTACACCACCCGCGTTGGTGAAGGACCTTTCCCCACCGAGCTGGAGGGTGAAGTGGGCGAGCATCTCTGTGACAAGGGCGCTGAATTTGGTACGACTACTGGTCGCAAGCGACGTTGTGGTTGGTTCGATGGGGTGATTGGTCGCTACGCGGTACGGATTAATGGGATGGACTGTATGGCCATCACCAAACTAGACGTTCTGGACGAGTTAGACGAAATCAAAGTTTGTGTGGCCTACGATATTAACGGTGTTCGCACCGAGTATTTCCCGAACTCCACCAAAGATTTTACCGCCTGTAAACCCATCTACGAGACTCTACCGGGCTGGAAACAGTCTACGGCAGCCTGTCTGACCCTCCAAGATCTGCCCAAGCAAGCCCGAGCCTATCTGGCCTTCTTGGCAGAACTGATGGAGGTGCCGATCGCCATTGTCTCGATCGGTCCCAGTCGTGATCAGACGATTATTGTCGAAGATCCGATTCATGGCCCCAAAAGAGCTTTGCTCTACCCTGATGGTCAGCCATCTTAAATTTATTCACCCTTTATTTAGACTATTACTATGGAACTGTCGATCGAGTGTAAAAAACGTGTAGCTGGCACGAAACCTAATAGCCTGCGTCGGGCTGGTTTAATCCCCGCTAACTTATATGGCCACAAAGGTAGCGAATCCGAGCTACTGACTGTCGATGCCAAGGCTCTAGAAATGCTCCTGAAAAAAGCTCAGCCTCGCAAGACAGCTGTAGAAGTCAGCATTCCTGAATTATCTTGGAAGGGCAAAGTAGTACTGCAAGACGTACATAACCATCCTTGGAAGAGCTTTACTTACCACGTTAGCTTTTTAGCGAGCAAATAGATTAATAGGTGCTGCTGATTTAAGGTATGACTTGCCCTTACCCCACCAGATCCTTCGGCTCTGGCTCCCTCTCCCAAGCTTGGGAGAGGGGTTGGGGTGAGGGCAAAATCTATGCTTCATACCCCAATTCAGCAACGCCGATTAATAGTCTATCGGCCAACTTTATTGGTCGTGTGACCTAGCTTTAGCTAGGTCACTTTTTGTTTTTGGGAAACTATGATTGCTGAAAAAATGTCATAAATATCAAACCAAACCCGAAATATTCTCCCCCAACCCCATGACTATTGCTAAATCTTGGCTGCCTCTCGCGTTACCCCTATTATTCACTTTCGGCAGTATTAGTCCCAGCTGGGCAGCAGAACAGCAACATGCTCGCACCCTCTCAGTTACTGGTAAAGGAACTACTAGTATTTCGGCAACTCTGACTCAAGTCCGCTTGGCGGTGGAAGTTTCGGGCAAAAATCCGAATGATGTACAGCAAGAAGCCGCTCAAAAATCTACTAAAGTTATTCAGCTCTTGCGATCGAAGAAGGTCGATAAGTTGCAAACAGCCGGTATTAGCCTGAACCCGGTCTACAGCTATGAAAATAATAAGCAAAAACTAACTGGCTATAGCGCTAACAATAGCCTCAGTTTTCGGTTGCCTGTCGCCCAAGCTGGTGCGGTCATTGATGCTGCCGTGCAGGCTGGGGCTACCCGCATTGATAGTGTGAGTTCGATCGCTAGCGAAGAAGCAGTAGCCACCGCTCAAACTCAAGCTTTACAGCTGGCCACCAAAGACGCTCAGCGCCAGGCTCAATCGGTATTATCAGCCCTGGGTTTCCAGCCGAAAGAAGTAGTCGGGATTCAGATCAATGATGCCGCTCGGCCTAGCCCGGTCATGATGGAGTCGGCGGCTTTTGCTCGCGACGCTCGCAAGGTTGCCCAAACCGAAGTGGTTGGTGGCGAGCAAGAAGTGCAAGCTAATGTCACGCTGCAAATTCGTTACTAATTTGACTAATTATTTAGATCGATCGCCTGGTAACGGCGGCGCTGGATCAACTTCTTCACTCAGAAATTGATCGAGTTCTTGGTCGAGCAAATCATCTTCGGTGGTGTAGGCCAAATCTGCTGCTGTGATAATTTGTTCGGCCTGGAATTTTTCAGCAAACAAGAGCTTGCGGGTTAAGTCCTCAGAACCAGCGCTCAGCTGGGCAGTATGCTGGCTTCGTTGTTGATTTCTGGCTCGAATTTTGCCATTTGCCCACTGGAGCCAAATCCAGCGTCCGATCGGAATCGCAATGAATCCGATCGCATACAGCAACAGCGCCCAATAAAGGTTGGCAGCCACTGCAATTAGCCCACCCTTAACAGCGAAACCTTTGAGCAAGTTGCCCAGTACTAAAGCGCCCCCGCAGTTAACCACTGCTAATAAGCCAATACTCCAAATTTGGCCACCACTGGCGGCGCTAAATTTCCAGAGCTTTTCCTTGAGATAGGGTTGCACATGTTTAAACTTGCGCTGCTGAGCAAAGGTTTGGGACTCAGGGAAGTGATAGACTAAATCACCGAGCGGACTAACTTCTGGCAGTCCATTAAAACGCAGCAAAACCGGTAAGATATGGTCTTCGTTGTGAGGCGAGACATTTTCTAAATAAGGAGCAACCTGTTCGACGGTGATGGCTCCTCGATTTTTCCGAATGACTTGACCAATGTTCCGCCAGCGTATTTCTTCTAAATTGGCATTAGGATTACCATCACCAAACAGAAAAGAATAGATCGCATTCAAAAGACTGAGCTTTTTGCCTCGTTTTCGCTGCTGGCGAGGAGCGGAAGTAGTACCCCAATCGAACCACCACCAACTAAAACCGCCACCACCAGAATCACCCAGATCGATGCCCCCCAGGTCTACACCATCGCCATCATTGTTAAAGAAACTGAGTGCTAAAATGCTCAGTAAGATTAAGGCCACGGAAGCAATCAACACAACCCCAAAGGAAATCCGCACCAGATAGAAAGCCACCTTCCAGCTGACCTGGAGCCACTCCTGGACTTGCAACCACACGAACTTATTGCGCAAAATACTCCGAAACTCTGGCGGGTATTTGTAGATCACCTTACCGGCATTACTGACTTGCAGGTGTCCACCCACGGCGATCGCTAGCTGTTGCAAATCTTTTTCGACGATGGCCAAAGGTAAACCCGTCTGAATCGATAGCTCCCCTGGCGTAGCTTGATACTGAAGCTTTTCAATGGATTGGAGCAGCAGTGGTTGGAATTCCATAGGGTTAGCCAATTGAAGATAGCGACGCTACATACATATTAACTGCTTGCTTCCCAGCGCGGTGACTTTTCATTTAGCCAAAGAAATGCTGAATAGCAATGATGCCGCCAAGGCGGCGATTGTGCGCACATGATTCCAGTTAGTCCAGATCGTTAGATAGCTAACCCATAATTTGGCACCCTCCGGGCTGTGTGGATCAGCGATCGCCAACACATTATTCAGCGGTACATTGCACACCATCGTTACCATCACAGTACCTAGTAGATAGAGAAAACTACCCACTAGCAAATAGATGGCACCGGGTTGAGATAACTGGAACAGGGCAAAGACCGCTAGCCCCAGGCAAGCCATCGCCGTGCCTAAGAATACTGTCATAAACCAGGGATTGATGACCGTAATATTAATGAATTGCATAGCCGCAATACCTGGCGGCGGTTGTAATCTAGCCAGAGCACTCATCACGAAAGTCGAGAAGGCAAAGAAGACCCCCGCAGTTAGTCCGCAGCCCAAAACGGTGGCTAGTTTTAAGGCGAAAAATAAAGAGTTACTAGTTTCCATCAAATCTCCAGCGATTAATCCCAAAAGGTCAATAATTCAACGATTTTGGTATGGGCGTTGTCGATCAACTCAACTGTTTTTATAATCAGTACCAGCTTTCTCGTAGCAGCCCACACATTTATGAGAAGTACTTGAATTTTCATTCCTCCTGTTAAATAAGGATCTCAGCTGTATTTTCTCACTTTTTCAGACAAAATTACTGGATAAACATTAACATATGTAAATAATTGATAAAGTTTGTTAAGCTTAGTGCATAGCTCAAACAAAGTGCATCTCAGTTTTTAAGTAAAAAGCCAGAGCTATTGCCCACAAGCAATCCAATTTTTATAGCCACAATATTTGGAGTATCTGTACATGACAAGTTCTACAAAAGTAATCACTGCTGTTAACCGTAATGGTTGGATTTGGGGATTTACCCCCCAGGCTGAGATTTGGAATGGTCGGTTTGCTATGCTTGGATTTGCAGCTGTTCTACTGACCGAATATCTTTCTCGCCAGGGTCTTCTGCATTTCTATAACTTATTGCACACAACTGCCGCAGTCACGCCAACGATGTAAAAAGAATTACACCTTTGTTGTCTTGATATTGTTTTTAACTTTCTTCCTCCAATACTAAAAAATATTTAACCCAAAATGTCTAACTCCACAGACAAAAATAGCCCTGAGCTAAATATGAATCTCCTTCAGCAGCTAATAAAACAGCAGATTCAGTGCCGCCCGATCTTTGAGAACATTGCTATTCTTGGTTGCGGCTACGTGGGGAGCGCATTGGCTGACTACTGGCAGGATCGAGGACACTCTGTAACTGGCACTACTACCAGTCGGGGGCGAATGGCTACTCTCTCCGCTGCCATATCTAAAGTGGCGTTGGTGAAAGGGAATGATCTGACCGCTGTACAGTCTCTCCTTCAAGACCAAAGTACTTTGGTAGTGAGCGTTGCGCCTACTGGCTTTCAGGAGGCAAACGAAGCTACTTATGAGGCAACTTACCTGGCCACAGCTAAAAATTTAGTTAAAGTTTTGAGCCAGACTCCGAACGTAACGCAAGTTATATATTTGAGTAGCTGTTCTGTTTATGGCGATCGACAAGGAGGTTGGGTTGATGAGACCTCTGCCGTTTCTCCCTTGGAGCACAGAAGCCAAGTACTTAGTGAGGCCGAAAAAATTATATTACAAGCAGCTAGCCAGCACCAAAAAGTGTGTGTTTTAAGGCTCGGGGGAATTTATGGCCCTAGTCGAGAGCTAGTTAGCATGTTTGGAGGTTTAGCTGGTATGACTATGCCTGGCAAAGGCGATCGATTTATTAATTGGGTGCACCGTGATGACATTATCGGGGCAATTGAATTCATCCGCGCCAACGAACTAGCTGGTATTTATAATCTGGTTGACGATAGTCAATTGACAGTCAGAGAACAAATTAAACTGATCTGTTCACGCTACAGTTTGCCACCGGTAAATTGGGATTCTTCTAAACTGAGTATTCAGCGCAAAAGTGTCCAAGTCTGTAATGAAAAGATTAAAGCAGCTGGGTATGAATTAATTCATCCCCAAATTATCATATGAGTTTGATATAGCTTTATATTCACACTAGCTTGGACTCTTTTTAGCAATATCATTCATTATAAACATTAATGAATAATAGAAGTGATGCAACGATTTGATTTAACTATATTTAGACAGTTTTGGGAGATTGCCAAGCCTTATTGGTCGAGTAGCGAGAAATGGCGATCGCGCGGCTTGCTACTTTCTATTATGCTCTTGTCTTTATTCTATACCGGACTGAGCGTATTACTTAATAACAAGCGTGGTGAGCTGATTTCGGCACTATCGGCCAAAGATGAGACTAGATTTTGGCAAACTATTCTGATTTTTGTGGGCACATTAATTGTTTATGCCCCGCTGTATGCCGGGTATGTTTATTTGCGCGATCGACTAGTGCTCAATTGGCGGCAATGGCTTACCGATCATTTTGTTGATCGGTATTTTCAGGGTCGAGCATTTTATAATTTAAACCATACCAATGCCCAGATCGATAACCCTGATCAGCGCATCAGTGAAGACGTGGGGAGTTTTACTCAGGAGTCGTTAACAATACTACTGGCAGTAGTTGATTCACTACTCGCGATCGGTGCCTTTGCGGGGGTACTTTGGGGTATTTCCCGACCGCTAATTATATTTCTGGTGCTCTATGCGGTAGTTGGTACCTTAACAACAGTGGGGATATTTGGGGAACCTTTAAAACGGCTCAATTTTGAGCAACTACAAAAAGAAGCAAATTTTCGTTTTAGTTTAGTACGGGTGCGCGAAAACTCTGAAGCGATTGCTTTTTACCAAGGAGAAAAGTATGAATCTAATCAGGTCAAGAATAAATTTATTGAAATTTTTGATAACTTTAAGCAACTGATTTTTTGGGAACTAAATCTTAATGCTTTAACCAACATCTACGAGTTTATTCCCTTTATTTTACCGGCAATAGTAGTAGCGCCGGGTATTTTTGCTGGCGAATTAGAAATTGGGAAAGTTACGGAAGCACAAGGCGCATTTATCCGGGTCTTTTTCTCACTAAATTTGATCGTATCGCGATTTCAGTCACTAACTAATTTTGGTGCGGGGATTGAGCGGCTGTATTCCTTTTCAGAATCTTTAGATCATCATGGTTTGGATATTGTCACCGCTGATTCTACAGAACTTCCCAAGATCGGGATGGAGGTTGCTGATCATCTGGAGCTGAAAGATGTTACTCTCCAAACTCCTAACTATCAAAGGACTTTGATAGAGAATTTATCGGTAAAGCTATCCATGGGCGAAAGTTTACTGATTAGAGGAGCGAGTGGTTGTGGAAAGAGTTCCTTACTTCGATCGATCGCTGGGCTATGGAATGCCGGGTCGGGGACAGTTTTACGCCCTCCACTAGCAAAAGTGCTATTTTTACCCCAACGACCGTACATGGTTTTGGGAACACTGCGTGACCAATTGTTATATCCAAACCTAGATCAGGAAATTCAGGATGCTCAACTTCAGCAAGCTTTAGCTCAGGTAAATTTACCTGATTTAGAGCAAAAGCATGGTGGATTTAGGACTGAACACAATTGGTCACAGGTTCTATCGCTGGGTGAACAACAGCGATTGATTTTTGCCCGTCTATTATTAAATAAACCTCAGTACGCTATTTTGGATGAAGCCACTAGTGCCCTTGATCCCAAAAATGAAGAACTTTTATATCAACAATTACAATCCTCGGGAATGATATTTTTGAGCGTTGGCCACCGAGAAAGCTTGAGTAATTATCACAAATCTGTTCTAGATCTGACAGCCATTGACATCCAAGCTTGTGATGAGAATCGAGCCTGGTCGCTAACAGCTTCAGCAAATATGCCTATTTTGTCTAAGGAGAACCTTGATGAGAAAGACACGAAAGTAGCCTAATGGGAAGGAATGTTTAAGTAATAAAATTTATAAATGAATATTTCTAAGTTAGGAATTTTGTCTGGGGTAATTGTAGCTGCCATCTTGATTTTTGTGCCCTTGTCCCATCTGGCCAAATATCAAGGGTGGGGAGATTTGACCGTTTTTGTGACCTCAGTGCTGGCCATTATTCCGCTGTCAATTTTGCTCAGTACTGCTACCGAAAAAATTGCCATGGTGACCGGACCATCGATTGGAGGCTTGGTAAATGCAGTCTTTGGCAATGCCACCGAGTTGATTTTAGCTTTGGTAGCACTGAAAGCCGGGCTAGTTGATATTGTGAAGTCTAGTATTACGGGCAGTATTTTGGGGGCATTACTACTACTCCTGGGATTAGGAATGCTCACTGGTGGATTACGCTACAAAGAACAGTCATTCAAGCCAATTTTCGCCCGAGTGAATGGGGCGTTTATGACTTTGGGGGTGACTGCGATCGCCCTGCCGACCATCGTCACTGACACTTCTAATATTGTTGATCCTTTAGCTATTCATCGCCTAGGAATGATCACAGCCACCGTATTGATTGTGCTGTATGGGCTGACTCTATTATTTTCGCTGAAGACCCACAGTTATCTTTACGATGTGGCCATTGCTGAATCAGACTCCGGGGCGATCGATATTGTCGCTCCAGCCGATCGAAATATGCGATTAGGAGGCTGGATTATAGTGTTAGCGATTGCTTCGCTCACCGTGGGGTTTGAATCAAATTTGTTTGTAGAGGTAGTGGAAGAAACCACTGGACAACTAGGAATTACTCCGTTGTTTACGGGGGTAATTCTCTTGCCACTCATTAGTGATGTGGCTGGCTACGTAACGATTGTGCGTCTGGCACTGAAAGATCAGATGGACTTAGCGGTCTCGACGGTGACGGGGGATAGCTTGCTCATTACACTCTTTATTGCTCCAGTACTCGTTTTTGTGGGGCAATGGTGGGGACAACCTCTAGATCTCAATTTCAACCCTTTTGAGGTGGTAGCTTTAGCGATCGCTGTGACGGTAAATAATTTAATTAGTTCTGGGGGACGCTCTAATTGGCTAGATGGAGCGCTACTGTTGGCGACTTATTTTCTGTTGGGTGTAGCATTCTACTATCATCCAGCCTAGTGTCGGGAAATTAAAAAGAACTGGCTTACAGTAATTTGCTGCGAGCCAGTTCCGGTGGGAGCCTTTGACTTAAATTCTCACTTTATAAAATATAAAGTTGAGGAACTTGTGAGTATTGCTACAAAAATAAAAATTTTGTCAGAGGATAAAACTCTAGGCTAGATTCCGGAGCCATCTAGAAATTGCCGAATGGCCTTATCTTGCAAAGGACAGTTGGCCGCTTGTTCAACTTCTACTCCAACTGTTACTAACTGATTTGGTGTCAATTGTTGCATCTTGGCTTCTAGAGCCTCAATTCGATCGAGCAACACTCGAATAACTTCTGCTTCCGAATCGGGCAAGCTGCCATGTTCTAACGGATTAACCCGTACGCCAGACTTGTAGATAATCCGACCCGGGATGCCTACTACCGTACAATCGGACGGCACATCCCGCAGCACCACCGAACCAGCTCCAATCCGGACATTATCGCCAATATTCAAATTACCTAAAACCTTAGCGCCAGCACCCACTACTACATTCTTACCAATGGTCGGGTGGCGTTTGCCAGACTGTTTGCCAGTTCCCCCCAGTGTTACTCCCTGATAAATCAAGGCATAATCACCGATGATCGCCGTTTCACCAATTACTACTCCCATGCCATGGTCGATAAAAACACCTTGGCCGATTTGGGCACCGGGGTGAATCTCAACTCCGGTCAGCCCTCTGGCGATGTGAGAAATAAAGCGGGGGATAAAAGGTAATCTTGATCGGTAGAGCAAATGTGAGAAGCGATGAAAAACCAGTGCTTGCAAGCCAGGGTAGCAAAACACTACTTCCAGCCAATTACGAGCAGCTGGATCTCGCTCAAAAATGATTCGAAAATCGGCGATCAGATGGGAGAACACTTACTTTTGATCCTCGATCGATACAGCTCAACCAAGAATTATTCTAGCGATTTCAGTCCAGCTTTGGAGTGGTGTCATCCGTACTAATCGTAAAGTTTGGTTACTTTTCGCTCAGAGTCAAGCTATATGCCCAGTGTTTACCAGGTTCAATGCTACCCACCCACACCGAATATTCTCCAGCCGAGAGACCGTCAAGGCTGACACTGGCATCTTTTTTCAAGCCGGTATCATCACCACAGATAAATTGACCATTGGGCATTTTCACTACAATAGTAGTGTCTTTGCCCCGGCTGTTTACCCGAAAGTTTAGCTTCGGAAAACCTTGCTCCAGCCTCACCACATGATCGGGAGTGCTAGCCGAAAAACCCAGACAGGGATTTTTGTTTTTATCAAACTTCGCCAAGCTACTGAGAGAATAGCTACCACTGGTGGAGCCACTAACGATGCCAGATTGGCGCACAAAGCCCGCCGATAATTTTAGTGCAGGAAAATTACCAGCTTGAGCAGCGGCTGGTCCGACACTGATTGCTGTTATTAATAGCATCGCTGGTACCATCAATATTTGCTTAGTCCACATCACAGCGTTAATTCCTAAAAAATATCTGAAACAGAAGTAGCAGGATGCACGGTTTTAATTTCTGTTGATCGTCACACTAAATTTCGGCAGTGAATTTCAGTATTGCTGATTGGTAAATGCTCTGGTGATTAAGATGTCTATGGGAGAGTCCAAAAAGTTCCAAGAAAACTAATACTTTTTTGATAAAAACAATGTGGGCTAAAATCGGAGGAGTTCTAAACTTTATTTGAGCTTATGAGTGCACCCTTTAATGAAATAACTGTTACTGATCTGGCCGCTAAATTAGCTGATCCAGATCACAATTGCCAATTTGTGGATGTGCGGGAGCCACAGGAGCTAGCTCTGGCTAGTTTGCCCCAGTTTACTAATTTGCCTCTGAGTGAAAATGCTCAATGGTCAGTAGATATTCACCAAAGACTAGAGGCTACCACCGAGACGATCGTTCTTTGTCATCATGGGATGCGATCAGCACAGATGTGTGGTTGGTTGGCTAGTCAAGGATTTACCAATCTTCACAATGTAATAGGCGGAATTGCCGCTTATGCCCAATTGGTGGATAATTCTGTGCCACAATACTAGTTAATAATTTAGTGAATTTGAATACCTAAAATCGTCTTAGTCCCTTCATAATGCTTTAGTAACTTCCACTTAAAATTCTTTTAGCGACGTAATCTCAATTTCCATGAATTTAAACCAGCGCCAGCAACAAATTTTGTGGGCAACAGTCCGTCAATACATTGCCACCGCTGAACCGGTTGGTTCTAAGGCGCTGGTCGAGGAATATAATCTTCAGGTCAGTGCGGCCACGATTCGGAATAGCTTTACGATCTTGGAAAAAGCTGGTTTACTCTACCAACCGCATACTTCTGCTGGTCGGGTGCCTTCCGATTCTGGCTACCGTTTGTACGTCGATCGACTACTTCAGACTGACCTGACGGCTGGCAAACAGGCCGAGCAACAACTCTCTAGCCAGCTGGATTGGGAACGATGGAGCTTAGAAGCTTTGTTGCGTGGCGCTGCCCAGATTTTAGCAACCTTGAGTGGTTATATTGCGATTATTACTCCGCCCGAAACCAACCACTTAACTGTGCGCCATCTTCAATTAGTGCCGATCGAACCTCGTCAGTTGATGGTGATTGTGGTGATGGATTCTTACCAAAGTCAGTCTTTGCTGGTGGATATTCCGCCTACTACTGACGATGATGATTCGCTGGCAGCTGCCGCCGAATTAGAAATTTTATCAAACTTTTTGAATAGTCAAATGCGCGGTCGATCGATCGCCGAACTGGCGGGCTGGGATTGGAGCGAGCTGCACCAACGCTTTCCCAGTTATGCGGCGGTGATTAGTCGCCTACTAGCTTTTTTACAGCGCCAGATTGGTGCCAGTAAAAGCACTCAAGTGATGATGCGTGGTTTCTCGGAGGTGCTACGACAACCAGAATTCTCGGAATTAGAGCAGGTGAAAACATTGCTGCAACTGCTAGAAGCAGAGCCGGAGCAAATTGGACAAATGATTTTAACAGCCGGAGACCTTGCCGGGAGCAAGTCAGAACGTTTATCGGTACGGATTGGCACCGAAAATTCCTGGGAACCCATGCACATCTGTACGTTAATCTCTAGTACCTATGGTCAAGATGAACTGTCGGTGGGTAGTGTCAGCTTATTGGGGCCGAAACGAATGCTGTACGAAAACGCGATTCCTTTAGTGCAAGCTACTGCTGACTACATTTCGGAAGCTCTATCGGCATCAAAGATTTAGGGCTGTTTCATCGCCTGTTGTTGAGCCACAAAAAAATCATTAATGCCTTTTTCGGCCAAATCCAATAACTCGTTGAGCTGTTGGCGGCTAAAACTTTCTGTCTCAGCAGTGCCTTGGACTTCGATGAGCTGCTGTTGAGCGTTCATTACCACATTAAAATCCACGCTGGCTGCCACATCTTCTTGGTAGTTTAAATCCAAACAGGCTTGGCCAGCGACTAAACCCACCGAGACTGCTGCCACTTGATGCCGCAGCGGTGATTTTGACATAGCACCTTCAGCGATCAATCGATCGATCGCCCGTGCTAAAGCCACATAGCCGCCGGTGATGGCCGTTGTTCTAGTGCCAGCATCAGCCTGCAACACATCGGCATCCACAATGATGGTTCTTTCACCTAGTGCCTGCATATCGAGGCTTGATCGCAAGCTGCGACCAATTAATCTTTGAATTTCTTGGGTACGGCCAGAAAGCTTCATTAATTCTCGTTCCTGCCGCTGGGGTGTAGCGCCGGGCAGCATTCGGTATTCGGCAGTCAACCAGCCCTGGCCACTACCTAGCAAAAATTTAGGCACTTCGTTTTTGACAGTGACGGTCGTTAAAACTTGGGTTTGACCACAGCGGGTCAGGACAGAGCTGGTGGCAAAACTGGTATAGTCCAACTGGAAAGAAATCGGGCGGATATCGTCAAATGCCCGAGCATCGTGGCGTTTTTCCAAGGACATGGCGATCGGGTAAAAAAGTTGCAAGGCTCCTATTCTATTCGATCAATCTCGTAAAAAAAAGACCTTGACGGATCAAGATATTTAGTGTTTTATTAGGAACTCTGCTGGTAGAAAACGCTATATAGATGGTGTCTACCAAATATTCTACGTGCTACTTTGTCCTACGATCTCACAGTGCATATGATTGCTCAAATAAATCAGTTCGGTGCTAGTATTTCTGACAACTCAGTGATCAGACCAGCGAATAGCAGCCAAATTATCGGCGCAGCATTGCAAGCTGCGGCTGCTGGACGGCGGGTTTTGGTGGTGCAATTTCTCAAAGGCGGTTTACATCAAGGTCAAGACCACATGGTAAACCTGGCTCAAAACTTGGATTGGCTCAGGTCGGACTTGATGCGCCACTTCACAACTGGCGAGTTAAGTGACCCAGAGTCTCAATCTTTGGCTAGTCTATGGCAACATGCTCAGCAATTGATTCGATCGCTGGAATACCAGTTAGTCATTCTCGAAGACCTGCAAAATCTCGTCCAGATGGGATCTGTGGAGCAGGCCGAAATAGAACAGCTGTTACGGACTTTGCCTACTTCGGTGGAAGTCGTAATTCCCGGAATCACTGCCATGCAAGCCGCCGAGCGACAAGCTTCTTAACGGCATTTCACGTAAGTTGAAATTTGATGACCAAGTGCCCTGAACTCAGGGCACTTTTTAAGCAAAAGCGGCCAGTTGATCGAGTCGCAGCCAGACATTCGGCGTGGCCACTGCTCCAAATTTAACCAGCGCATAATCGCCGCGCACCTCCAGGATTTCGCCCTTGGTCTTAAAAATATAATCGGAAAAGCGGCTGTCACTGGCCTGTGCTTCTAGGCTGTTCGCCAATTTTTCCGCCACCGCGCACACAAAATCACCTTTTTTAACAGCCATATTGCCCACCAAAATCTGTCTCAATTAGTTTAACTCAATGCTGATTAATGCTGACAAGTGGGGCAGTAATGGGTGCCTCGCCCAGCAGCTTTAATTTTGACAATCACGGTGCCACATTGCCGACAGGGTTCCCCTTGGCGGTTATAAACCCAAGCTAACCGAGCATAATTGCCATTGGTGCCTTGGACGTTGAGGTAGTTGCTAAAGGTGGTGCCACCAGCCTCGATCGAGTCTTGCAGCACCTGGATGATAGCCAACCGCAGAATTTTAAGCTGGGCTTTTTGCAGATCACTAGTGGTGGCAGTAGGCTGAATCCCGCTCAAAAACAGCGATTCATCGGCATAGATGTTGCCTACCCCAGCTACTACGGTTTGATCCAGAATCGCCGCCTTGATTTGGCGTTGGGAGCGATGCAGTCGATCGATAAAATACTGAAGACTAAATTCCTTACTAAACGGTTCTGGCCCCAACTTGCCCAGCCCCCCGATGATTAATTCTGGTTGCTCGGTGGCCGATAACCACCACATTTTGCCAAAGGTGCGCTGATCAATAAACCTTAGTTCCTGACCGTGGGGCATCAAAAATCTGACCCGGGCGTGTTTCTCTAACTCTTTTGGCTCTGTTAGCCACAGCAACTGGCCAGTCATGCGCAAATGCACACCGAGCCATCCCCGGGGAGTACGATCCGCATTGATGCACTCTGCCAGCAGGTATTTGCCCCGACGTTGCCATTGATTAATGACGGCACCAGTCATGCCTTGCCTAAAATCAGCGACATCGGGGTGGGCGATCGTACTGGCGCGTAGCACTTCGACCTTGGTGATTGATCGATTAATACTAAACTGCTGCAATCCCCGCCGGACAGTTTCTACTTCTGGTAATTCAGGCATGAATTTACACAAATAAGGCCAGAGTCATTAAATCATTAATAACTCTAGCCTGGGAAGCAGATTGTTGCGCAAATTAGCCTTCAGTATCAGCTGGAGCTTCAGCTTTAGGGGCTGGCGCTTTAGCAGCAGCAGGCGGCTTGTTAGCCTTAGCCGCCGCTGGAGCTTTAGCTGGAAGGGGCGTGCCCACTTCTGTTAACTCGCTAAGTGCAAAGTTATTGGTATTGATGCCAGTAGCTGAGCCACTGAAGCCGTTGTAATTAACTTTTTCAAACCGGACAATTACGTTGTACTTAATGCCACTTTGGTCGATGGAGGCGACGGTGCCAACATCATTGAACCAGTAAGATTCTTTACGTAAAATTCGTACTGTAGAACCGCGTTGTATCATAATCGCTTTTTTGATAAAGTTTATACCGTCCAGATTACTACCCCAACTGGCTGCACCGAACTATTTAAACTTTAAGTTTTATTAAAGATCACTAGTTTTGGTGGTGCTTAAAGCCACTACGCTCAGAGTAGTAAAGACTGGCAGCGCTAGTTTTGGGCCAATAGCCGAACCAGATATAATGCAGGCGGCTAGCGCCGTGACCGCATATTTTTTGCGACCTTGATGGCGGGCGATCGAAAAGGGAATTAGTCCTACTAAACCACCAAAAATGGTGCCAAAACCAATTAATTGTTCAATAGAATCAGGCATGGTGGTATATCTCGAATTTGATAGTGATTACGTTGCGGTGCTTACAAATTAAAATGCCCAGAATGTTGACTGGCTCATCAGGTATGAATTTCAAATAATAACACTGATAAACTAGACTTGCTTGTGATACACAGGCTGATTAACGATGTGGCGGATTGCTTTTAAGCTTTCTGGATCATCGTTGAGCAGTGTGACATAAGCTTCGCCAGGTGTTTCTATTTCACTAGATAGTTCCTCTAATAAATCTTGTTTCTTTTGAACCGTGGAAATTTGCTGTCGATCGAATATAACACCTAACTGATAGGTATTCAAAACTGGCATAGATTTGATTGAGGCGATTTTTAATAAATAAGTAGCTTGGATCGCCGCATGACGAGTAAGCTGTTGCACAATATCAGCTACTTGTTGATCATCTAAATCATGTGCTTGGTAAGTAATTTCATTATTTGTAAAACCCTCATTAGCGAGAGGAATTGCCAATTTCAGTTGCTGATATTCGGCAGGCGATAGAATACCAGATTCCACTTCTTGTATTTGGAGTTGACCTTTTTTATTAACCGCCGTGGAATTAATGGAGAGCAGCACTTCTTGCTGTCCGGCGGTAGCCACTGTTTTGTTATAAAGCTCTAAACTCCCGGCTTCTACTTTCTTGACCTGGGTATTGATCAAGATACCCGCCTCGGTAAACTGCGGAACTTTAATTAATACTAAAAATTCATTCGCGGCCGCAGTTCTTACATTGCCTAAGCGAGTTTTGTGCTGATACCAATCGTTAGAACTTTCACAAAAAGCCTCGGTGGCCATCGCGCGCGGAATAGATATTGCTAAGTAAGAAATAATTGCTAATTCTACTAGCCAGTAGATTCCGGTGCCCGTTTCACCCATATCTTTGATGTTATGGCGACCAATCCGAACAATACCCAAACCTTTTTGATCCGGCACCGGAGTTTTATTGGCTGTTGTACTAGCACCAGCAGAGATTACTGGGGCTGGGGGTACTGATTTGCGAGATTCAGCAAATTCTAGCCCCCGTAACGTGCCAAAAATGGTCAGCCCGGTCAGCAGTCCAAATAAGCTAGCTACCAAAGGATTGCGGACTTTGCCAGATTTAACCGCCCATTTACCGAGTACCCCGCCCATGATACCCATCCCGATCGGAAATAGGATAATTAGGTAAAAAAGTAGAGCAATTAGATAAGTGATGCCACCCGCAGCCGCACCGCCTACCAGAGCAGCTAACGTCATTTTTAGGAGACCACTCTTCGGGACTATGTTACTCGATTGGTAAGATTTCATATATTGATATCAAGTTGGCTAACTGCCAAAGCTGGCGGTTGTTGCGATCGTCTTAGTTTTCTGACCTTGGTTGATGGTCATTGTGCCTGTAAAGCCAAAACAATTACACTTTTTGATAAAACCGTGAAACACTAACCTTCCGCTTCACGCTTAATAGCCGCCTCTCCACCAATTTTGGCCGCTAGCCAGCCTAAAGTCCCTACCACCACTACGGCGATTACGGTGGCGACAACAGCATAGGTATAGAGAGCGGATAAAGACTTACCTTCACCCATAATTTGTTGAACATGGGTTTTGATCGCCTCATTCCAGGCCAAAGCTGCGACCAAGCCCAAAGAAGCGGAGGCGAGTGTGATCATGGTTTGGAGAAACATCCGCACAGTTTCTAGGGACTTGGTTGTAATGTGATGGCGTCTAGACATAAGTATTTCTATCAAAACAGTGCCACAGATATTAACAGGAGTTTGCCTCATCTGCAAAGAGTGTCCACATTGGGTCGGATGCGCAGCGGTTTGGATTATCATGTGGGTTCTGTTGCCCAGCCTTTCTCCATGAAATCCCTGCAATCTGATGTCATCAATCATTCATCAATCACTGTGGCCAACTGGGTGGAAGTTCTAGTCGATTGCCCAGGTTTACAGGGACTTTATACTTACCAAAAACCTCATAACACTGACATCCAAGCTGGAGATATTGTCTCAGTGCCTTTTGGGAATCGTACCCTGGGCGGAATTGTGGTGCGGCTCATGACCCAACTGCCGCCGGACTTGGCGGTAGAACAAATCAAAGAAGTGAGCGAAGTCGTCTGCACCGGATTTTTCTCGATCGATTACTGGGATCTTTTACTCCAAGTAGCCGATTATTACCATACGCCGCTGCTCCAAGTGATTCGGATTGCGCTGCCGCCGGGGGTCTTGAGTAGGTCGCAGCGCCGGGTGAGACTGATTGCCAAAAAACAGTTATTAGCAGAATCACTACCACAGCTGAATTCGACAGCGCGCCAATTGTTGGCACTTTTACAAGCCAGCCCGGACGGTGATTACACTTGGCAGTTCTTAACCCGCAAAGTACGCAATAGTCGATCGGGGATGCAGCAACTGCATAGTTTAAAATTAGTAGCTTCTTATATTGAGCGCCCCAAGCTGGCGAAACCCAAGCAACAGCAAGTGATTATTCTGACTGGTGATCCGCGTAATTTAGAATTAACTAATCGGCAAAAAGAAGTGCTGCTGTGTTTACAGCAACAAAGCGGCGAAATGCTATGGTCAGAATTTCAAAAAGTTGCCCGCACTAGCAAAGGGTTTGTCGAAAAGTTAGCGAGTGACGGCTATGTGCAGATTGTCGATCGAGAGATTTTACGCCGGGATCAAACGGCTGGCATTTGGCAAGAAGATGTCCAACATCAGTTAACTACTGACCAAGCTCAGGCGATCGACAAAATCGAGAAGTTATTGCATACCTCTACCACAATTTTGCTGCATGGAGTAACGGGTTCTGGCAAAACAGAGGTCTATCTACGCACCATCCAAACTGTGCTTAATCAGCAGCAGTCGGTACTAATGCTAGTGCCGGAAATTGGTCTCACGCCCCAGTTAACCGATCGGTTTCGGGCGCGGTTTGGTGATCGAGTGCTGGTCTATCATAGTGCCTTGAGCGATGGCGAGCGCTATGACACCTGGCGACAGATGCTCTTGCCCCATCCCCAGATTATTATTGGCACCAGATCGGCAATTTTTGCGCCGCTCCCCAACGTCGGGTTAATCGTGTTAGATGAAGAACATGACGGGAGTTTTAAACAGGATCAACCGATGCCTACCTATCACGCCCGCTTGGTGGCCGGGTGGCGATCGACACTCGCCAACTGCCCACTGGTGTTGGGTTCGGCGACTCCGGCGCTCGAAAGCTGGGTGGCTGCTGCCGATCGCCCTAATTGGCACTATCTCTCCCTCCCCGAGCGGGTCACTGGCCGCGATCTGCCCACCGTTGATGTGGTTGATATGCGCGAGGAACTGAAAAACGGCAATCGATCGATCTTTAGCCAATCACTACAAACGGCGCTGGCCGATCTAAAGTCTGGTCAAGAGCAAGCCATTTTATTCATCCATCGACGCGGCCATAGTACTTTTGTCAGTTGTCGGGCTTGTGGTAATACCTTGGACTGTCCCCACTGTGATGTGTCCTTGGCCTACCATCAGCATTCGGTGGATAGTAATAATCAGCCCCTGTTGCGCTGTCACTACTGTAACCATTTAGCCGTACAACCAAAGCGTTGCCCAGTATGTGATTCACCACAGCTCAAGTTTTTTGGCAGTGGTACCCAAAAAGTGACCGAAGAATTAGCCAAAAGCTGCCCAGAATTGAGATGCTTACGTTTTGATAGCGATACAACCCGCCACAAAGGCGCTCATCGGAAGATTTTGACTAGCTTTGCCCAGGGGGAAGCTGATGTGCTGGTGGGCACCCAGATGTTAGCCAAGGGTATCGATTTGCCCCAAGTCACCCTGGTGGGAATTGTCACGGCAGATGGATTGTTGAATATGCCAGACTATCGATCGGCTGAGCGTACTTTTCAGGTTTTAACCCAGGTGGCCGGGCGTTGTGGGCGGGGCGAACAGCCCGGTCGCGCTATTTTACAAACTTACAATCCTGAGCATCCCACCATTCAGGCGGTGCGCAGCCAAAATTATCAGCAGTTTATTGATAAAGAACTAGTAGCTCGTCAGGAGTGGGCCTATCCACCCTATGGTCGAATTGTGCTTTTGCGTTTTAGTAGTGCCGATGCCGAGTTGGTAGAAGCCGTTACCGAGCGGGTGGCCGAGCAACTGATCGCGGTGGCAGCCGATCGATATCAAGTATTGGGCCCCACCCCTGCTGTAGTGATGCGGGTGGCTAATCGATATCGCTGGCAGATTATGTTAAAGTACTGGCCGGAAGCGTCGATCCAACTACCAGATGTAGCTACTATTTACGATAGTTTGGGAGACAAAGTAAGTATGTCGATCGATGTGGAACCGTTAAACTTTTTGTAGGGCTTTTAGTAGAAAGTAAAAATCTGATGCGAGTCAAAATCTGTGGCATTACGAAGCTAGAGCAAGGACGATCGATCACTAATCTGGGAGCCACCGACCTGGGATTTATTTGCGTGGCGGCTTCACCGCGCTATGTCAACAATAAACAATTAGTCGATCTAGTGCCGCCTTTAGCTCCACTCGTGAACTGCGTGGGTGTGTTTGCCGATGCAACTATCGCCACCGTCGTGAAAACTGCTCAGATTGCCAACTTTGGCTCGATACAACTACATGGCCAAGAAACTCTTGCCTACTGCCAAGAACTGCGGCAACAGTTGGGGGCAATTGAAATTATTAAGGCTTGGCGGGTCAAAAGTAATGAAGATCTACCAGTGATCGGTAGGTATCGTGCCGTAGTCGATACCCTGTTGCTGGATGCTTACCATCCCCAGGCTTTAGGCGGAACTGGGCACACCTTAGACTGGCCGCAATTACTGAAGTTCAATCCAACCGTGCCCTGGTTCTTAGCTGGTGGCTTAAACCCTGACAATGTTCGATCGGCACTGTCCCAACTGCAACCAGCAGGCATTGATCTCTCTAGTGGTGTAGAAATTAGTCCTGGCGATAAAGACTTAGAGCGAGTGCAGAGGTTGTTTCAGGCATTAATTTAAGACACGATTAGGTGAAACATTAATCTTCAATCCGGCGCTCCAAAGCATCGATATCAGCTAGCATCCCCTCAGCCTTAGCCAGAGCATTGATTGCTCGTTCTAGTTTACTAAGTGAAGTTGATGAATACTCAATTAAATTAGAATATTTCATGAAATTCTCCACTCCCAGACCACTGCTAAAGCTGGCCGTGCCAGAGGTCGGGACACTAGAATTTGGCCCAGCAATATAGTTGTTTACCGCCGTGGGGGTATGACCACCCAGCAATATTGTGCCTGCATGTCGGAACGAACTGGCTAACTCCCACGGCTCTTCCACCCACAGCATTACCTGAGAAGGGGCAAACTGGTTGGTTAGCTCCACTGCTTGACTGATTTTGTCTACCACCACAATTAGACAATGATGGGCGATCGCTTTTTCGGTCAGGAGTGATTGGGATCGATCGGCTAGTTGCTTGGCCACAATCAGCTGCACTTGCTCGGCCAAATCTCGATCATTGGTAATTAGAATCGCCGCAGCTAAGATGTCTCGGGCGGCTTGCGCCAATAAATCGGCCGCAATAATCCCGGCGCGGGCTTGCTCATCGGCCACAATCACCAATTCTGGAGAACAGGTGATCGCGTCGATCCCCACTATGCCAGAGACCAGTTGCTTGGCCAATGTCACATACATATTGCCAGGGCCAGCAATTAAATCTACCTTGGGAATGGTCTCGGTTCCATAAGCCAAGGCGGCGATGGCCTGTGCGCCACCGACCCGATAAATTTCTTGCACTCCTGCCACTTGTGCGGCCACCAACACAGCTGCTGGTATTGAGCCGTCGGCATTAGGGGGGGTAACCATCACCAAGCGCCCCACCCCAGCAACTTGTGCCGGAATAGCATTCATCAGCACCGTACTGGGGTAACCCATCCGGCCTCGAGGAATATAAAGTCCCGCTCGATCGACTGGTCGGTATTGACGACCCAACGTGACATCATCTGGCGCAAAATGTACCCAAGACTTGGGTAAATGCAATTGATGAAAAGCTGTAATTTGAGCTGCGGCTACTTCCATCGCTTGCAGGAGTTCAGGGGAAACCTGTTGGTAAGCCACATCCAGATCAGACCCACTGACCCGCAGCTGATCAATGGGTAAGCTCTGACAGTCGTACTCAGCGGTGTATTGAAGTAGCGCACTATCTCCTTGTCGCCGCACTGTCTGGATGATTTCTCTGACGGTCGCCTCTTTATGGACAACTTGGTCATCTTGGTGGCGAGAGCGGATTCGAGCCAACTCTTGCTGGGCTTCAGCCAGCTGAGTAATAATGCGCAGCATGGTGTGGATCGCCAAGGTAATGGTTCTCCTAGCTTAACGCGATTCTATGGGGTTCAGCTAATTTACTCTTAGGAAAGTTGCGACGGAAGATTTATACTAGAACTAGACCAATTCCAACCCTTTCAAACAATTAATATGAGACTGGAACAGACGTCATTATCGGAGCAAAATGTGGAGTCGGTAATGCAAGCTTTTGAGCATGAGGGCGCGAGTGTTCGGGCATCTATGCGCTATTTAATGCAAGATAAGAAAGCGATTGCGGCTGGTTTGCTATTGTGTTTATCTTTTCTGAAAGGCCAACAAATTGAAGATGTAGTAATTAAAGAATTAAAAAAAGTTGAGCCAGCCCAATTCAATCAAGGTTTAATTGATTTTCAGCTGTTGTGTTCGATCGATGGAATGGCTACTAATGTTGGGATCATAGTGTTGACAGAATCATCAACTAGCGAGCTTTGTACTGATTTAAATCGATTATTTTCTTATAAAGATTTTGGCCTGAATCGTCTTTATATTCTTCGTCCTGCGACACTAACTGACAATAGTCCACAGGTTCAAAATCATTTATCTCGGCTGTTATCACCAGAAATAGGTGGCAGCTTAATAGATTTACAAATGAATGCATTGGAAATGATTTTGACAGTTTTGTTTGTTTTTCGAGGGCGACAAAAGTATGCAATTGATACTTCCGATCTGGCAAAATATCTGGAGAAAGAAAATATTTTATTGAGCAATTCTATTATTCGGAGTTTGTTTATAAATCGGATCGGTTAATGATCTAGATCACAAAATTTTAGATTCTAAGAGCTGGCCGAAGCTGCTAATTTTTCTTTGTCTAGTCGGCGCTTACGTGCATACAGCTGAATACTAGCCGCAAAAGCGATCGCCATGGCCACCACCACATAACCAGTAGCATCGCGGGGAATATCGTTTTTAAAGATCGCCAATAGTACAATTACCACCAAAAAGAAAGTGGGGAACTCATTAAACCAGCGAAACTGTTGAGCGCTTAAAGGTGTTTCACCCGCTTCTAGTTGATTGATAATACGCTGGCAATAGAAATGATAGCCAATCATAACCAGCACCAAGCCCATCTTGACATGGAGCCAAGTTTGTTTTAGCAATTCCGGGGCATAGTACAGCATTCCTGCTGCCATCAGCAGCGTCACGATCATTGCTGGAGTCATGATGATCTTCATCAACCTCTTTTCCATAATCGAATACTGCTTCTTAAGAATTTCTCTGGCTGTTTCAGGCTGTTCGTTAGCTTCAGTGTGATAGACAAATAGACGCGGCAGATAAAATAACCCAGCAAACCAAGACACGAACGCAACGATATGAAACGATTTAAACCACAGATAAGCCATGGATGACCCTCAAAAAACAGCAACTTAAGCTTTTAGGGTATGAAAAACCGCCAAGAAATCGATGGTTCAGTAGCAAAATTTAATATTGTGAGGATTATGGAGCCGCTTTGGTCATCGTTCGCCTCTGGCGCAGTGCAGTGATCGATTATCATTTGCTTCAGAGCCACAATTTGTTCAGCTGAGGCTGCGTAGCCAACCAAAAAGATTCAATAAATCTCACATCCCCATCTACCGGCACCAGAATATGGTGAAAAGGATTGAGCGCTAAAAACCTCAGCTAGTCTACAAATTGCAGTAAAAACATCCCAAACCAGTGTTGATGATCTGTCCAATGTTTAATTGGTTTGAGACCCCAGGTTTGAAACCGGTCGCCGCTAGGATAGCTCATGGCATCTAAATCGAACTTGCAAGAAACCTCGGTTAAGATGGTTTCATCGACCGCAAAGTCTATAGTTAGCCCCAGTTTTCGTAGTTGTACAGATTGCGACCTGTTGCTTCGCAAATACATCTCAATCCGACGCATCTTTTGGTTGTAAATCGCCTGATGCTGAAATCGACTGAGGTCAAAGTTGCCATCAAACCGCCAGTTGAGGTGTGCCAACATATTCAGATTGAAAGCAGCTGTAATCCCTTGAGCATCGTTGTAAGCTGGTTCTAAGATCTTTTCCGATTTGTGCAAATCTACGCCTAGTAAGAAGTAATCCCCACGATGCGTGGCGGCTGTTACTTTCTGAAAAAAAGCATCTTGCTCATTGGGATTGAGATTTCCTAAGCTGCTGCCCAAAAAAGAGATGACCTTGGGTTTCTGATGGTGAATTTGCAGCCAAGCCAAACCATCTTCGTAGGTGCAGGCTAGAGGATGAATATTGAGGTCGGGATATGCCGCTTTCAGGTCATCGGCGGTACTGTTCAGGATGCCAGTACTGACATCGATCGGAAAGTAAGTAAAAGGTTTGCCTAGTGCTTGATAAGCGTCGAGCAAAATGCGGGTTTTGGTAGAGCTACCACTGCCTAATTCAATGAGGTCAGCGCTATCGGTGGTGTTAGAGATCGATCGAGCACAGCCTTCGAGAATGGCTGTCTCGGTGCGGGTGGGGTAGTATTCGGGCAGTTCACAAATTTGCTCAAAAAGCTGTGAGCCTCGATCGTCATAGAAGTATTTAGGTGGAAGGGTTTTAGGCTGATTGGTCAAACCTTGTATGACATCGAATCCATCAGTTACTGAAGTATTAATAGGGTTCACGCTGCAATGACAATATCCTTACGAGTGCTTTCGACCAAATAGACCTGACCCAGCCGTTCATCCAAAGATTTTTCCTTTGACATGCTCCGACCTCGCTAAAATCACTCCAAATATTCTAGCGGAAGTCTGGAATTAATTCGCCCATTGGTTGTTAGAGATAAATTCTTCCACATAAGATTACTTATAGATTTTATTCGATATTCTTTTGATAAAAATGCTGCATATCTCTATGCATAGAGAAAAAATTAAGCTAAACTTGTTTATCGATAGCTTAAATCTATGAATTACTCAATAATTTTGCTGGCAAACATCTATAGTTGTCGTTAATTCATAGATAAAAATCTATTAATTTAGTGCGTTTAACTCTATTGAAATAATTAATTTTCGCAGCACAGGCAATGAACTTTTATATGTAGATCTACAGAGCAATGATATGGAAAACTTAGTTAATCAAATTTCTCGCCGCAAATTCATACTCACCGCTGGAGCAACAGCGATGGGCGGACTATTGTTAAAAGGATGTGCATCATCCCCCAATTCTGGAAGCCAATTGGCACCAATTAAAGCTGCTAACGCGAATGCTGGTGGTGGAAACGAAACTACTAAAGCTCGGATTGGTTTTATCGGACAAACTGATGCTTCTCCGTTGGTAGTTGCCAAGGTTAAAAAAATATTTGAAAAATATGGAATGCCGGATATTGAGCTAGTCAAGCAACCATCTTGGGGGGTAACTAGAGATAATCTCCAAATTGGTTCAGCCGGAGGTGGTTTGGATGGGGCAATGGTTCTTAGCCCGATGCCGTATCACATGAGTATGGGCACGATTACAGTGAATAACAAAAAGTTGCCGATGTATGTGGTAGCTCGTTTAAACACTGGGGGGCAAGGCATATCGGTAGGGAACCGTTATCGTGATGCTAATGTGGCCTTGGATGCTTCTAAAATAAAAGAAAGAGTCGATCAAGAAAGATCCTCTGGTAACTATCTGCGGTTTGCTCATACTTTTAAAGGCGGCAACAGTGATCTAATGTTGCGCTATTGGTTGGCGGCAGGTGGTATCGATCCCAACAAAGATGTCATCAGCTTGGTGGTACCAGGATCGCAATTAGTTCCTAACATTAGAGTTAATAATATCGATGGTTTTTGTGTCGGCGATCCTTGGCATGTGCGCTTGATCAATCAAAAACTCGGTTATACCGCATTAGTGACTAATGAATTTTGGCAAGATCATCCTGAAAAAGCGCTGAGTTTTCGGAGTGATTGGGTCGATCGACATCCCAATGCTACCAAGTCAATTGTGAAGGCGTTGATGGAAGCTCAACAATGGTGCGACAAAAAAGAAAATCGCATCGAAATGGCCACTGTAATCTCCGATCCGGAATGGGCAAAGGTACCAGTTAAAGATGTCCAAGACCGACTGACTGGCAAAATTGAATATGGCGATAATCGACCAGTTGCCGAAAATAGTCCCAACATTATGCGTTATTGGGATAACTATGCTAGCTATCCTTTCAAGAGTCATGATCTGTGGTTTTTGACTGAGAATATTCGGTGGGGACAAATTCCGGCGAATACCGATCTCAAAAAAATAATTGATCAAGTCAATCGAGAAGATATTTGGCGAGCAGCAGCCAAGGAATTAAATCTATCGGCGGCACAGATTCCGGCTAATACTTCACGCGGCGTGGAAACATTTTTTGATGGAGTTAAATTCGACCCCGCTAATCCCTCAGCCTATTTGAAAAGTTTGAAAATCAAACAAGTTTAGCCTCAGTCTTCAGTCTTCAGCATCCTGTCAATTTATTTCATTTTCAAATATTAGGAGAGACCATTCATGGCTAGATCAATCAGCAATCGTCCCCAAACTAATATCCTCGAACGGCTATTAAGTAATAGAAAAACGCGAAAAGTCCTTGCTCCGCTCATTGCCATTGCCGTAATTCTGATGATTTGGCAATTATTGACATTAAGTCCGGATGCTAACTTACCCAGTCCGGTAAAAGTTGTTCAACAAACTTGGGAGCTAATCATCGATCCTTTTTTCGATAAAGGGGCGACTAATAAAGGGCTATTTTGGCAAATTTGGGCCAGCGTGCAGCGAGTTATCCAAGGATTCACCTTAGCGGCAATTGTGGGTATCTCGATCGGAATTATTGTGGGGACAAATGAATTTTTATTTGATGCCCTCGATCCGATTTTTCAAATTTTGCGTACTATCCCACCGCTAGCTTGGTTGCCGATTGCCTTGGCAACTTTTCAACAATCTAATCCTTCAGCGATTTTTGTAATTTTCATCACTTCCATCTGGCCGATTATTCTCAATACGATCGCTGGAGTTCAACAAATTCCCCAAGATTATGTCAACGTCTCCAAAGTTCTGCAACTATCGAGAAAAGAATACTTTTTAGATGTCGTATTCCCGGCAACCGTGCCTTATATTTTTACTGGTTTACGCATCGGGGTCGGTTTATCGTGGTTGGCAATCGTTGCTGCCGAAATGTTGATTGGCGGGGTCGGAATTGGTTTCTTTATTTGGGATGCCTGGAATGCCGCCAATATCAGTCAGATTATTATTGCTCTAGTTTACGTAGGATTGGTGGGCTTGTTACTAGATAAAGCGATCGCCTTTATCGCTACCAAGGTAGTTCCCGACGAACACAAGTAATTATTCTTTTGTAGAGTGAATCTCTTGTTTGGTGGGCATTGCCCACCAAACAACTCCGCATAACACTTTAGTCTAAATATAATCTCATCTAGCAGGCGAAAACATGTCCAACTTTGTTGAAGTAAATCAAGTAGATAAAACATTCAATCTTGCCAATGGTGGTAGTTACATTGCATTGAAAGGCATCGATTTAAACATCCGCAAGGGTGAATTCATATCTCTGATTGGCCACTCGGGCTGTGGTAAATCTACTCTGCTCAATATTATCGCTGGCTTAGATGGCGCAACCGACGGCATTGTCTTAGTCGATGAAACACCAGTGACCAAACCCGGCCCCGATCGCATGGTAGTATTCCAAAATTATTCGCTGCTGCCGTGGTTAACTGTTCGCGAAAACATTGCCTTGGCAGTAAATAAAGTGCTACAAGGTTTGCCTAAAGCTGAGCGACATCAAATCGTCGAAGAACATATTGACGTGGTGGGCTTGCGAGCCGCTGCTGATAAAAAACCCGGACAACTTTCGGGGGGTATGAAGCAACGAGTCTCGATCGCCCGCGCCTTTGCGATCCGACCTAAGGTTTTGCTGTTAGATGAACCTTTTGGCGCTTTAGATGCTTTGACACGCGGTGGTTTACAAGAACGATTGATGCAGATTTGTGAGGAAAACCAGGTCACAGCAGTAATGGTAACTCATGATATCGACGAGGCCTTGTTGTTGTCCGATCGCATTATCATGCTCACCAATGGACCGGAGTCTAAAATTGGTCAAATTCTAGAAGTCGATATCCCGCGTCCCCGCAAACGGTTAGAAGTAGTCGAACATCCTAGCTACTATAGCTTGAGAAGTGAAATGATCTACTTTCTCAACCAACAAAAACGAGTGAAGAAATTACGGGCGCAGAAAACGACCGTAGTTGCTCGTCATGGTTTAGAAAAAGTCAATATTCAGCTGGGATTTGTCCCTTTAACAGCCTGTGCACCATTAGCAATTGCTAAAGAAAAAGGTTTTTTTGTTAAACATGGTTTGGACGAAGTCAGTTTGGCAAGAGAATCGAGTTGGCGGGGAATTGTTGATGGAATTAGCGGCGGTTATATTGATGCAGCTCAAATGCCTTCAGGGATGCCAGCTTGGTTGACATTAGGTGGCAACAATGATGTGCCATTAGCCGTAGTTACAGCTATGACTATGGCACGCAATGGCAATGCCATCACCTTAAAAGAAGAGTTCTTTCAACAGAATATTAGAACGCTTGATGACTTCCACGAATTTATCTTAAAAACTCCTGATAAACGCCACAATTTTGGGATGGTACATCCATCTTCCATGCACAACTTATTACTGCGGTATTGGTTGGCGGCTGGGGGAATTGATCCAGACAAAGATGTGAATCTAATGACAATTCCTCCTGCTCAAATGGTAGTGGATCTAAAAGCGGGGACAATCGATGGTTACTGCGTGGGCGAACCTTGGAATTATCGAGCCGCTAGTGAAGGTAAAGGCTTTACCATTGCCTCTGATTTAGGGATTTGGAATGGTCATCCCGGCAAAGTATTGGGAGTCAGGGAAGATTGGGCAAATGCTTATCCTAATACTCATATTGCCCTAGTCAAAGCCTTGTTAGAAGCTTGTCAATATTGTGCTGATCCCAATAATGTGGAAGAAATTCGTCATCTGCTAGCTCGTAAAGAATATCTAGGCATGAAAGTAGATTATATTACCCTGGCCGATCCTAATAACGACAGTGGCATTCACGATCCGCACCAAGAATATGCCCACCCACAGTTTTTTGGCAATAGCTTGAATCGCCCCAGTCGTACCGAGCAATTGTGGATTATTACCCAAATGGCACGCTGGGGCATTACGCCCTTTCCCCGCAATTGGGTGGAGATTGTAGAACGAGTTTGTCGAACAACAACCTTTAGTACTGGCTCCAGAGAACTAGGTTTTGATGTTGATTATGGTCTGAATGAGATCGAGTTATTTGATGGGGTGCCGTTTAATGCAAAAGATCCGATTGGTTATCTGAACAGTTTAAAAATTAAACGTCCTATTTCAGTGGCAGAAGTACATTTAGATCGAGCTTAGTCTAATGGTAATAACTATCAAATCAAGCGGTAAATAATTAGGTAATATCATGACAGTATTTGAATCGACTCATCAATCTATCAAAACTCACAAATCAGCTACTAGTCCATTTCTTTTGGTAGAAGATGTTGCTAAAATATACCCTACGGCCAAGGGTACCTATACGGTTTTAGAAAATGTCAATCTTACCGTCAATCAAGGGGAATTTATTTGTTTAATCGGTCACTCCGGTTGTGGTAAATCTACTTTACTAAATATGATTGCGGGCTTTAGTCAGCCCAGTATGGGCCGAGTGGAATTAAAAGGAGAAGCAATCCTTCAACCAGGTCCCGATCGGATGATGGTGTTTCAAGGTTATGCGCTGCTGCCTTGGAAAACGGCTTTTGAAAATATTTATTTGGCCGTCAACTCGGTTTATCCTCAAAAATCTAAGGCTGAGAAAGTCTCGATCGTCAATGAGCACTTAGCGATGGTTGGATTGGCTGATGCTGCTGATAAAAAGCCGCAACAACTTTCGGGTGGGATGAAACAGCGAGTAGCAATTGCTCGTGCCCTTTCCATTCGGCCTGAAATTTTAATTTTAGACGAACCTTTTGGCGCTCTGGACCAAATCACCAAGGAGGAATTGCAGGAGGAATTAATGAGGATTTGCGGCGAACAAAACTGTACGGTACTGATGATTACTCACGATATTGATGAGGCGCTATTTTTAGCCGACAGGTTGGTAATGATGACGAATGGTCCCGCTGCTAACATCGGTGAAGTTTTGAGTATTCCCTTTGAGCGTCCCCGCGATCGGGATCAGATTTTGGAAGACCCGGAATACTACAGTTTGCGTAACTATGCCTTAGACTTTCTTTATCACCGCTTTGCCCATGATGATGAATAACTATGCGAATTCTCAGAAACCTCAAATCTTTTATATCTGATGATGAGAAATTCTTAAGTGGCCTGAAAATTGTGGAAGGCTGGGTCTCTAAAATTCTATCGATCGGGATGATTTTAGTTACCCTAATAGCTATTTTCCATCTTGGATATTCTTTGATAGAAGCTCTAGCTCATGCCACTAGTAAGCCTATTGACGATAACTTTAATACAGAACTATTTCAGTTATTCGGCCTATTTTTGAATGTTTTAATTGCCTTGGAAATTCTGGAGAATATCACTGCCTACTTAAAAAAACATGTTATTCAAGTTGAGCTAGTATTAGTCACCTCTCTGATTGCCGTATCCAGAAAAATTATTATTCTGGATTTAGAAAAAAAAGACAGCAATGATCTAATTGCTCTGGGGGTGGCCGTATTTGCGCTATCAATTAGTTATGTCATGATTCGTTTATCTAATCGCACTTGAACATCTAATTTGTCGAATAGCCAGCAGTCTAGCTACACCTAGCCATCGGGCGGAAACTTTGTCGATCGATGAAAAATTAGCTGGCGAATTGCTATGATCAGGCTATCTCTGCGCTATGCCAAGCTTAAACCCAATGACAGACTCATCTTTTCTGCCAGCTGGTACTATCCTCGAAAACAATTACCAAATCATCAAAGGATTAGGCCAAGGCGGTTTTGCCCGTACTTACTTGGCAACCAACCTGCGCCGTTTCCAAGAAAACTGCGTCCTGAAAGAGTTTGCGCCCCAAATAGCTGACAGCCAAGTGGGCAAAGCCACCGAGATGTTTGAACGGGAAGCCAGCATTATGTACAAGCTGGAACATGACCAAATTCCGAAGTTTCTAGAACAGTTTAAGGCGCGGACAGCGACTGGTGAATCTTTATTTATTGTTCAAGACTACATTGAAGGGGATAATTACTGGCAATTGATTCAGCATCGCGGCCAGCTTTTTTCGGAAGCCGAGATCGCCACCTTTTTCCGGCAAATCTTGCCAGTTCTAGAATATGTCCACCAGTTGGGCGTGGTGCATCGCGATATTTCTCCCGACAATATTATTTGTCGGCAGTCAGACTCTCTGCCAGTGCTCATTGATTTTGGGGCGGTCAAAGAGGCGGCGGCCAAATATAGCCACGTAACTGGGACGGCAGTGGGTAAGGTCGGCTTTGCCCCAGACGAACAAATGCGGCGGGGTCAGGTGTCACCGGCTAGCGATCTCTATGCCCTAGCCGCGACGGCCTTAGTATTAATGACTGGCTTGGAACCACATCAGCTTTACGATATTCGTACTGCCAACTGGGAATGGGAAAGAAAAGTTATTGCCCATCCCGATTTTGCCCAAGTGATCAACAAAATGTTGGCTTATCGATCGAAAGACCGTTATCAGTCCGCTGCGGAGGTGTTAGCGGCATTGCCACCAGATAAGAACCTCAGCAAACAATCAACATTACTGTCTAGTGTGGCACCAGCCCAGAACTTAATGTCTCGCCTGAAAACTCTAATTGTCTCGCCCAAAGCAGCCATTAATCAGGTCGTCACCCAATTTAAACCAACGCCGGTGGTGAAAACAGAAGCTGATTGGCAGAAGCCCGCTT
This sequence comes from Synechococcales cyanobacterium, assembly GCA_043755575.1. Taxonomy (GTDB): domain Bacteria; phylum Cyanobacteriota; class Cyanobacteriia; order Cyanobacteriales; family Chamaesiphonaceae; genus JAAFHZ01. Next base: position 7,041 of record JAYUSR010000138.1, on the reverse strand, counting down.
GGGCGGTGTCTAAATTTATGGGTACGATCTTTTTGGGAACTTGGGCAGTGACAGCTGGCTTAAAGTGGCTGCAAAATATTGATTTGCTGGCAACTGCCCCAAAACCTGCCGCTACCCCCAAGTCCTCTGACCCGCTGAAATCGATTGGAGATAGCATCCCCAAGTCTTTCGATCCAATGAAATCGATTAATGATGCCATTCCTAAAGATTTTGATCCATTGAAGTCGATCGGTAGCGTCTTACCCAAGAACTTTGACCCGCTGAAGTCGGTCAATGACGCGATCCCCAAAAATTTTGACCCGCTGAAGTCAGTCAATGATGCGATCGCCGGACTAATGCCCAACTCTATTTCCAAACCAACCATATCGGTTTCTGCCCAACAGATTCAAGCCAAGCGCAAAGCGGTTCAAAAGCAATTAAAAGCCTCTGGGCAAAACGCCGATCAATTTTATAAACAGATCGATCGAGACTTTTATCAAAAACATCCCGAGCTAAAAAATCGTCAGCTCCAACCAGGCAAAGTTGATAGTGCGTTGCGTAATGAATGGTGGTCGATTGCCCAGCAAAAGCTTAATGAGCGGTAAATGCCCAAATCATTAACTAAGACAGAATTTCTTGACCAACGGCGGTATAACTCGCCCAGCCTTGCGACGAGCGCGGATCGCTATAGTCTTGAATCAACACCCCCCGACTAGGCGATCGCTCAAAGGCCACCAAACGAGGAATATCGGTAGCAAACATCGGCATCTTCGCTTCTTCTAAAAACTCACGACCACTACGGCCATTGCGGGTGCGCGGATCGACTTGGGTCAGCAATACCTTGAACTTGGCTTGCCAAGAAGTCAGCAGCTCTGCTGCCTTGAGCGTTGCATCTAGGTCTAAATGATTAGGCGTAGTCGGCAGAATAATTAGATCGCTGCTGCTAGTTAAATCTTTGAGTTCTTCTGGTTCGGGCCGGGCTTGGGTATCCACTACAATATGCTTGTAGTTTTGAATAATGGCGGTGGCGGCGGCTTGGGAAGATACCATGAATGGCAATTTGTCTTCTCGTGACCACACCAAGGCCGATCGATTCTTGTCAGCATCTACCAACAGTGTTGCCGCTTTACCCTGGAAATAAGCTGCTAAATGTACTGCTGTCGTAGTTTTGCCAACGCCCCCTTTTAAAGCTGTAATCGTGATAATCATAAGATTAAGTTAAGATTGCTCGCCAGTTCACTTGAGCTGTAGTGTAGCGAGTTGTCGGTAGCAATCAAACAAATCTTAATCAACAGCAATATTTTTTTAACAATTTTTCGCTACCAACTCTGCTGATACATGTCTATATAACCTTTGCCCCGCAATAAGCCACTGCTGGCTCCTGGCAAAATGTAGTGCAGTCGATCGATTGGAAACTGCTCTTTTAATCTAGCCACCTGGCGTTGTTGACGCGGCCAATGAAATGTTTTAGAAGATTTGAGTGGTACTGGGTTCATGGTCTGATCGGGTAGCAAGTGCCGACCGGTAAACAGCACACCCCCATGGGTACGGTAGTATAAGCAAGCCGATCCGGGGGAATGTCCAGGAGTCCAAATCAACTGGATATCCTCGGTCAAGGCCAAATCTTGATGATAGGTAGTAGCCGAGATATTTGGTAAGAGGTAGGCTTCTTGCTCTTGGATGATAACCGCGCAATCTAAATGTTTAGCGATCGTGGCCGTTTGTCCCAATCCACCTCGGTGGGTGACGACTAGCCACTCGACACCACCCTGACTAGCCATAAAATCATAATTTACGCTGTGCCAAGCGGGAGCGTCAACCAAGATATTCCCAGCTTTGTTTACAATAAAGTAAGCCGTGCCGCCGAGCGTGTCGCGATTCGGCGCAAAAGCAAAAATATCAGCTAAAACCAAATGAGGTGGTTTGGCGGTTGCAACTGTTTCCGGCGCAGGGTTAGAAGTAAACATATAGAATTTAGCATCGGCAGCGATAGCATCGTGGCCATGCAAGGGGAATGTTAGGGCATGGGACTTTGGTTGGTACTGATCTTATCAGGACTGTTTGGATATTGGGCTGTTGGTCGTCATGTCGATCGATCAAACCCCCAATTTTTTTGGCTGCTGTGGTTGGTGCTCATGGCGCCGCCGCTGTTCACCATTGGCAGTGTGTTGCTGACCAAACAGCCCACCGCTCCGATCTGGACAATATTGGTATGGGTGGTAAGTTTTGTTTTGTATGGACGAATCATTCAGCGGCTACCAACCACTCCTCAACCGGTGGCACCTCCCACCGAGCCTGCGGATATAAATGCCCCCAGTGCAGATTCGGTAGTCGCTCCTACCAACCTGCGCCCGATCAATTCAGCGGAAGAAGTCCTCTTACGACAGTGTTTTCCCTGGTCAACTTATTTCCTGGAAAAAATTGAATATCGCGCCCAAGCAGTGGTCTGTCGGGGAAAGTTGCGTTTGGATGCCGATCAGGCTTATCAAACCATCAAATCCAACATAGCTGAGCATTTTGGAGATCGGTTTTTTGTCATCTTTCAAGCCGGTGTAAATGAGCAACCCTTCTTTGCGCTGGTGCCCAATACTTTGAGCACCATCGCTCAAAAACGGCCTGTTCTGCTCAATTACCTTATGGCCTTGGGGAGCGTGATCTTAGCCGGCATTACCACCAGTCAAATCGGCGCGTTACTCTCTGGGGTCACCATCGCGGAGCTACGCAGTAACGGAGCCTTGGCTATTCAAGGTTGGTCTTATGCCCTGACTATCTTGGCCATTTTGGGGATGAAGGATATTAGTCGCTACCTGATTGCCCGCTTTTATCAAATCACGACTGGCCTATTATATTTTGTGCCGCTGCCTTTTTTCCCCGGCACCTGCGGTACCTTCATGCAAATGCGATCGCCCATCCCCCATCGACGCGCTCTCTTCGATTTAGGCTTTTTCTCATCAATGCTGAGCCTGCTAGTTGCGCTACCGCTTTATTGGTGGGGTCTACAACATTCCACCGTGGTATCGCTGTCAGCCAAGTCTGGAATGCTCAACTTTGCTTCCTTTGATCCCCGGTTTTCGCTGCTGCTCAGTGGTATTAGCAAGCTAGCCCTGGGAAAGGATTTCGGCATAGATACAGCCATCCAACTGCATCCGGTGGCGATCGCTGCTTATCTCGGCTTTTTAATTACCGCGATTAATTTATTACCCTTTAAACGTTTTGATGGGGGTTACTTGGTTCATGCCATGTTTGGTCTGCGGGGCAGTGTGATTATTGGTCAAATCACCAAAATCCTGCTGATGGTTCTGGTATTTATTCAATATCGTCTCTCTAATGCCGACGGCTATTCATTATTGGCCTTATTCGCGGTCTTCTTAATATTTTTTCCGACCATTGGTGATCCCACTCTTAATGATGTTTCGGAGTTGGACAACCGGCGCGATCTATGGGGAATGCTACTGCTAGCAGTAGCTGTGGCGATTTTCTTGCCAGCGCGGGGTTTGATCTCCAACCTCTTGCAGGTATGAACAATTTGTTTGTCAAGAAACCATGACACAAAGAACTGTCGATCGACTGTAATCCGTCAAAAGCTATAGATTATCAGGATCTGGGGGTTGCTCCCAGATCAAAAATCAAGCTATACATGGACACATACCCCGAAACCAAGCAAATATTACAAATATTTAGGTTTCATCACAGCTCAAGATGACAAGCCTTGTTATCTGCGGAGGAATAATATGTCCACGGAAAATACCCCACTAGAGGAGATGACTCTTAGACAACTTCGCCGAGTTGCTAGCAGTTACAGTATTTCTCGTTATAGCCGGATGCGTAAAGCACAGCTTCTAGAAGAGATTCAAAAAATCGAGCGCAGCCAAGCCACCGATACCAGTAGCAATGGCAATAAAATTTCAGCAAACAATACTTTAGCAACCTTGGAGGCATCACAAACAGTGGAAGCAGGCAAATTTGAACTAGAACTACCAATTCCAGCCAACACTATGGAAGATTTGGCTACTGCCGATGACGGCTTGGGTGAAATTCCTGGTGGATATGGTGAAGATCGCATTGTTCTACTTCCTCGCGATCCACAGTGGGCTTATGCTTATTGGGACATCACCAACGAGCGCAAAGAAGCACTGCGCACTCAAGGTGGCCAACAGTTGGCCCTCCGTCTTTACGATGTCACCGACATCAACATGGAGTACCAAAGCCCCCACAGCATCCAGGAATATCCTTTGGATGAAATGGCGCGGGAATGGTATCTTTCCATTCCAGTTAGCGATCGAGAATACCTCTTAGATATTGGTTATCGCTGCGCCGATGGTCGGTGGTTGGTAATAGCCCGCTCGGCGGAGATTCGGATTCCGCCCGTCTATCCTTCGGATTGGCTCGAAGACCATTTCTTGACCATCGGCTGGCAAGAAGAACTGAAAGGTAAAACCTTTATCAAACTGGTACCCCCCAGCCAGAAACCAGCGTCCACGACTGTTGCCGACACCGCGACCACTGCTACTGACGCTGAAGGCAACCCGATTTACGAACAGATCTTTGGTTTAGCCGAGTCCGTAGAAGCCATGCGCATTGCTGGTTCACTCTATGGCTCCATGCAGCAGTCGCCCACTGAATCACTTAGTTCTTTCGTTTTCCCTTCTGGTATTGGGGCTTGGGCTTTGCCAACGGCTTCCGGGGTGAATATGTCGGGTGTCGGCATGTCGGGCATTGGTTTAGAAACTCACCAGCCGCGCCAGTTCTGGTTAGTAGCTGATGCCGAGCTAATTGTTTACGGTGCAACCGAGCCAGATGCGGCTGTGTTTATTGGCGATCGACAAATCAAACTGAATCCTGATGGCACTTTCCGCTTCCATATGTCTTTCCAAGATGGCCTAATTGACTATCCGATCGTGGCAGTAGCGGCTGATGGCGAGCAACAACGTTCTGTTCATATGAAGTTTGAGCGGGAAACACCGACTCGCAACACTAATACCAAGGAAGAAGCCGTCCAAGAATGGTTTGCTTAGGATCTAGGTAATTTTTCGGCAATCAACCTTCGAGACCCACATCAGCTGGGTCTTTTTTGTCGGCACGTAGTCTGATTGAATCAGAAATTATGGTAAGTTCACAAAGGCACAATTAATTTTGTATCACCGACTGCTTTATGAAGTGTGGAGATCTTGTTTGCTGCGGGGCACTTAAGGTATTCAAGTCCTAGGGAAAGCAGCGATCGACAATTACTTCAGGTTTGGACTTAATGAAACAGGCAGTGGTAACTTTTGCGAAAAGCGTTGGATTTAAAAAAGAACTAAACCGACGAGTTGAGAATTATTTCCAATCAAATCGGATTAAGCCCCGCGACAATCCGTCGATGTACCTGAAAAGCTTAATAATTATCACTTGGCTTCTGTCAGCCTGGACTTTTACGGTATTTGCACCAGTGCCTTTAGTGATCAGAGCGCTTGGTTGCGTAGTAGTAGGACTAGCGATTGGAGCAGTCGGAATGAGTGTTGGCCATGATGCCAATCATGGTGGTTATTCTCGCCATCATCGCCTCAATCGACTAATCGGATTGAGTTACGATGTTATTGGCTTATCTAGCTATCTGTGGCGGTTTCGCCATAATTTTTTACACCATACCTATACAAATGTTTTAAACCATGATGTAGAGATTCATGGCGATGGCTTGGTCCGATTGGCTCCAGATATGGAACATATTTGGTACCACAAATTTCAACACGTCTTCATTTGGTTTATCTATCCGGTTATTCCCTTCTATTGGTCGTTCAGCGATCTTAAAATCGCCTTATTTGAGCGTAAATATCACGATCATCAAGTACCTAAGCTATCTGCTTCAGCAACACTCACTCTCGTTGGTTTGAAGTTATTAGGAGTGGCTTGGTTACTGGGAATTCCGATCTATGTCGGATATTCGCCACTGATGGCGTTTTTGGGCTATTCGATCGCCTATATGACTTATGGCTTAGTGATTTGTGTAGTGTTCATGTTGGCACATGTCCTGGAGCCAGCCGAGTTTATTACACCGCATCCCGGCTCTCAGCATATTGACGACGAATGGGCAATCTTTCAGGTCAAGACCACAGTCGATTTTGCCCCCAGCAATCCCATTCTCAATTGGTATGTTGGTGGTCTCAACTATCAAACTATCCACCATTTATACCCCCATGTTTGTCATATCCATTACCCGCAACTTGCGCCAATCTTGGCCGATGTTTGCGAGGAATTTGGTGTTAGATACAATGTCTATCCGACTTTTCGAGGTGCTTTGAGGGCCAACTACCGGTGGTTAAAAATGATGGGGCAAAAACTTGATCATCAACGCTATGGGCAGCCCCTGGGTGGTCAATAGCTGAGCCTCAGTTCGGGAACCCGTACTCAGCCCTTCCTTGCTCCAACGTCTCTCTGTCCGCTAAATTAGCACTCAGAAGTCCCGAGTGCTAATTAATTTTTATGGCTGCAATTTCTTTAAGCGTTTCTACAGTAAAACCCCTAGGCGATCGAGTATTTATCAAAGTCAGTGCTTCTGAAGAGAAGACCGCTGGCGGCATCCTATTGCCTGATACAGCCAAGGAAAAGCCCCAAATCGGCGAAGTCGCCCAAGTTGGTCCTGGCAAAATCAATGATGCTGGTGTCCGTCAAGCCTGTGATGTCAAAGTTGGCGACAAGGTACTGTACTCCAAGTACGCTGGTACTGATATCAAACTGGGTAGTGAAGAGTACGTCTTGCTTTCTGAGAAAGACATCCTAGCAGTTGTCGGCTAACTAAAGCGGCGACCAGAGTGTTGCTCACAGTTCATCACTACGGAACGATGAGTGGCACTTCTTTTATTAATAACGTTACTCATAACTCATAACCTCCCAGAGAATTATCATGGCTAAACGCATTATTTACAACGAAAACGCCCGGCGTGCCCTAGAGAGAGGGATGGACATCCTGGCGGAAGCTGTAGCTGTTACCCTTGGCCCTAAAGGCCGGAACGTGGTACTCGAAAAGAAATTTGGTGCACCCCAAATCGTGAATGATGGTGTCACCATTGCCAAAGAAATTGAACT
>JAYUSR010000137.1:0-15915 GCA_043755575.1 Synechococcales cyanobacterium | reverse complement strand
ATTGCAGTTCACCACTTGAAATTGAAGTGGATTTTCAGTAGATCTAATACCATAGCTAGCTAATTAAATCTATTGCATACAACCCGGAACCGCTATATATCGTACTGGCGGTTATTCATTGACCGTTCCTCTGCTTATAATTTATGTCGCGATTGAGCTTAGATATTGATGGCAAATTCGGGCAATTTGCCACTCTTCTTGGGTATGAATTACTAGTAATCTCACTTGAGATTGAGCAGTAGCTAAATCGCCATCTGGTGGAGTTGGCAAGTTATTTAAAGTCGGAGCGATTTCTACACCGAGAAAGGCTAATTTTGCGGCAACAGCGGCGCGAATTCCGGCATGATTCTCTCCTACTCCAGCAGTAAAAATTAACGCATCCACACCACCTAAATTAGGCAATAAAGAGCCGATTTTAGCTGCCAATCGATCGATATAAATATCTAAAGCTAACTGCGCCCGAGCATTACCTAACTTTATCGCCTTATCGATCTCTCGTAGATCGTTAGATACTCCAGAAACACCCCATAATCCCGACTCAAAATTTAAAATTCGATCGAGTTCTGTTACGGTATATTCTCCCTCTCGTAATAGATGGAGGATTATGCCTGGATCGATCGACCCGCAGCGGGTACCCATCATTAAACCATCAAGGGGTGTAAAGCCCATCGTTGTATCGATACACTGCCCAAATTTAATCGCCGCCAGCGAGCAACCATTACCTAAATGACAACTAATCAAGCGTAATTCGTCTAGATTTTGCCCTAGCAATTGAGCCGCTCGTTGGGCACAATATTGATGGCTGATCCCATGAAAACCATATTTTCGGATTCCCTGCTCTAACCACTGATAGGGTACGGGATAAACATAAGCTACTTCTAGTAAATCTCCATAAAAAGCCGTGTCGAATACCGCCATTTGCGGTAAATTAGCAGATAATAATTCAATTGTCTCAATCCCCATTAAATTAGCTGGATTATGAAGCGGTGCAAATATCGATAATCGATCGATCTCGGTTTTCACCTCAGCATTGATTAACGTCGGTTGACGGTATTTGTCTCCCCCATGTACTACCCGATGCCCGACTATATCGATTTTTTCAACCCCATTAATAACCTGAGTTTCTCCACTCCATAGACAATTCAATAGATATCTAATATCTGCCGCACGACTAGTTCCAAATCTTTCCTCTCTTACTACTGCTGTTGTTAATGGCAGGCTTTTGCTAGTAGCTACGGAATCATCCAACTTTTGTGCTCTCAACACTGTTATTTCAGTATTCCAATCGATTTGCCCCATCCATAATGGCACTACTGGATTTATCGGTAACAATTTCCCAGTTAATCGATACAGTCTCAATTTGAAACTACTTGATCCAGCATTAAAAATTAAGATATTCATTAAATCAATTGATAATTGTGTAGATCTTTTGGTTAAGTTGAAGTTTAGCGGGGTGTGTAGCTGATGATATTAGTACAGGTATGATTGGTTTCTATTTCGGTAATATTGGTGAGTGTTGTTTCTGCAATATCTTGCATGGCTTCTGTGGTGAGAAAAGCCTGATGTGCCGTAATTAGAACGTTAGGAAATGTCACTAGACGCTCAAAAATATCATCTTGAATAATTTGATTAGAGAAATCTTCAAAAAATAGTTCTGATTCTTGCTCATAAACATCTAATCCTAGTGCGCCGAGCTTGTGAGATTTGAGCGATTTAACTACAGCTGTTGTATCAAGTAGGGCACCGCGACTGGTATTAATTAGCATCACTCCAGATTTCATTTGATCGATTGCTGATTGATTAATCAGATGATGAGTCTCTGGTGTAAGCGGACAGTGTAAAGTAATAATATCTGCATGGTTTAGGAGTTTTGGTAAATCCATATAAGTAACACCCATCGCTATACAATCTGGATTGGGAAACAGATCATAAGCCAGAATTTGGCAGCCAAAACCTTGCAAAATTTGCGCTACAACCTGTCCAATTTTGCCAGTCCCAATAATACCAACAGTGCGATTGTGCATATCAAATCCTATTAACCCATCTAACGAAAAATTTCCTTCTCTGACGCGGTTATAGGCGCGATGAATTTTGCGGTTTAGGGTTAACATTAAGCCGATCGTATGCTCGGCTACTGCATAGGGTGAATAGGCTGGCACCCTCACCACCTGAATATTTAAGCGAGCAGCGGCTTTTAGATCTACCTGGTTGAAACCAGCACAGCGTAGCACAATCAGTCGAGTGCTCTGAAAAGCTAAAATTTCTAATGTAACGTCATCTAATTTGTCATTGACAAAGGTGCAGATGGCTGGACATCCTTTGGCTAAGCGAACTGTGTGATGATCAAGTCGCGGCTCGAAAAAAATCAAATCGTGCTCGTGATCGTAGTTAGCAACAGTGAAAAAATCGCGATCGTAAGATTTGGTACTGAAAAAAGCTACTTTCATTGTTCGCTTGATGCCATTAGAGAATAAGTATGACTTGAATCTCCCGATTGTTTTAAAATAGGAAACATCCAAGATCTAATCTAGATTTTTCCATCGCCAATTAACTACGGTGGGTAAGTCGGTACCGTGGGTATAGGCGTATTGACGACATTCAATTTGACGGTTTTTAAGCTGTTCTTTGGTATGTGCCCCAGCTACTTGTAATTTAGGTACTCGATCGATCGCATCAATGGCAATCGTAAATCGATCGATTTGATTGTTCATGGCTAATTCTAGCGGGGTATTGATATTTCCTTTTTCTTTATAGCCCCGAACGTGAAGATTAGGATGATTTGTCCGGCGATAAGCTAAACGGTGAATCAACCAGGGATAACCATGAAAATTGAAAATAATGGGTTTATCGATCGTAAATAAACTATCAAAATCTCGATCGCTTAAACCATTAGGATATTCTAGCGGTGGTTGCAACGCGAGCAGATCGACAACATTAATAAACCGAATCTTCAGATCGGGAAATGCCTCATGTAAAAGTGCTGTCGCTGCCAGAGCTTCTTGGGTAGGCACATCGCCAGCACAAGCGATGACGATATCGGGTTCAACACCGCGATCGGTACTAGCCCATTCCCAAATGCCCATCCCTTTTGCACAGTGAGCGATGGCCGCTGTTATTGTTAAATATTGAAGATGGGGTTGTTTATCCGAAACGATGACATTAATTTGATCAGTACTGTTGAAACAACGATCGGCAATCGCCAGTAGACAATTCACATCGGGTGGTAAATAAATCCTCACCACCTCGCCACTTTTATTAGCTACTAAATCGAGAAAGCCAGGATCTTGATGGGTAAAACCATTATGATCTTGTCGCCATACGGTCGAAGTAATTAAGAGATTAAGGGAAGCAACTTCTGCCCGCCATGACAATTTACGGGATATTTCTAACCACTTAGCATGTTGGTTGAACATCGAATCAATGACGTGGACAAATGCCTCGTAGGTCGATAATAATCCATGTCTACCAGTTAATAAATAGCCTTCTAACCAGCCCTCTAGAGTATGCTCACTTAACATCTCCATCACTCGCCCGTCTAGAGCCATCTCGCTTCCATCTGCGTCTTCGGGTAAGTATGACCCCCACCACACCTTCTGAGTGGCTTCATAGACCGCCTGAAGCTGATTAGAAGCCGTCTCATCTGGGCCAAATAAGCGGAAATTATTGGGATTAGTTTGGATGATATCCCGCACCAAGACACCCAAGGGATAAGTATTGGATACTTCGATCGATCCTGGTACCTGAACATCTACCCCATACTGGCGGAAATCGGGCAGGTGAAGGGACTTTCGCAATAAGCCGCCATTGGCGTGGCGATTGCTACCCATCCGCTGATTCCCCTGGGGCGCAAGCGATCGAAATTCCGATCGCAATTTACCATCCTCGTCGAATAATTCCTCTGGGTGATAACTTTTCAACCAATCCACTAACATTTGGAGTTGTTCGGGATCGTGTTTGACTTTTTTGAGCGGAACTTGGTGCGATCGCCAGGAACCCTCAATTTGATGACCATTGAGTGATTTTGGCCCCGTCCAGCCCTTGGGAGAGCGGAATACGATCGCCGGATACATTGGGCGAGTAGTGTCTCCATCCGCACGGGCGCGGGCTTGGAGCGCATGAATATTCTCGATACATCGATCGAGTGTCGCCGCCATTGCCTCGTGCATGGTGTCATAGTCATCCCCTTCTACAAAGTAGGGAGTGTAACCATAACCCACCAATAAGCTCTCTAATTCCTGATGACTAATCCGCGCTAAAATCGTCGGGTTATTAATCTTGTAACCATTGAGGTGCAAAATCGGCAATACCACCCCATCTCGACGGGGATCGAGAAACTTATTGGAATGCCAAGCGGTTGCTAGTGGACCAGTTTCGGCCTCGCCATCACCGACGACAACGACGCTAATTAGATCCGGATTATCTAATACCGTACCGTAGGCATGGGAAATACTATAACCGAGTTCGCCGCCTTCATGAATCGATCCAGGGGTTTCGGGAGTACAGTGGCTACCAATCCCCCCAGGAAAGGAAAACTGGCGGAAAAAAGCCCGCATTCCCTCCAGATCTTCAGATTTATCGGTGTAAATCTCTGAGTAGCTGCCTTCTAAATATACCGGAGCCAAGACTCCCGGCGCACCATGTCCAGGCCCAGCCAAATAGATGGCATTGAGATCGAATTTATTGATAACGCGATTGAGATGGGTGTAGATGAAGCTCAATCCGGGGCTAGTACCCCAGTGTCCTAAGAGGCGATTTTTGATGTGCTCTGGTTTGAGCGGTTCGCGCAGGAGAGGATTATCTTGCAGATAAATCATCCCAGCGGCGAGGTAATTGCAAGCACGCCAAAACCCGTGGATTTGACGTAATTCTGTAGCGGTAAGTACAGTCATAGAGTTAGTGCTTTTAACTCAGAATAGCAATAAGAAAGCTTAAATACTGTAATCTGTCATAAGAAAAAACACGACAGAGGTATGAAGGCTCTAGAAAAAATGGCCACACCCGTTGTGGGAAGAAGAATTATAAGTGTTGTGAATGTAAGCGCCAGTTTGTAGAAGACCCCCAATGAAAACCTAAAGATATTGGGTAGTGCATTTAGGTAAAGGGTAGAGGAAAATACAGGGTAAATCTTGTTCAAATGAGGAGAATCAAGATGAATTATTGTTGTTTGTGGGTAACTAAAGGTAAAACAGTGGGTATGGTTAGCGATTGATACCAAAACCCATGAGATTATTGGCTGCCATATTAGTGACTGATCACAGAAATCAGCTAAGTCTTTATGGGAGTCATTGCTAACGGGTAGTAACTATTTCTTTCTAGTAATTTTAATCAAGGAACGGAGAGTTGCCAACAAATCCGGCTCAGTGTAGGGCTTAGAAAAATAAGCAGAAGCTCCTAAATTCATCGCTAATGATTGATGTTTCTCACTACTCCGGGAGGTAAGCATCACAATTGGGAGGTCTGCAAAAGATTCATTTGATCGCAACGTCTCCAACACTCCATATCCATCAAGACGCGGCATTTCCACATCACAGGTTGCCGCTTGCACTACCAAGCCACCCATGAGCTTTTCCACAGCCTCCTGACCATCTCTAGCCTGTTCTACCTGATAACCTGCTTTTTCGAGCATCACTGCTAAATAACGACGGACATTAATCGAATCATCGATTATTAAGATCCGGTCTGGCTCTTTTTTATCAAGAACAGCAGGCCGGGAGGCATCATCGGCTTGCCCTGGTGGGGGAGCGGCTGGAAAATCAGAATTCACCGACATCCAGACGGCCAATTGCACTAGATCTACCAAGGGCACCACCCGACCGTCACCTAGAATAATCGAGTTGCCAAAACCTGGCGTTAAAGGCATGGGGCTATCGATCGGACGCAGGGTAACTTCTTTCTCACCCCAGAATCGATCGATATAAAAAGCTGTCGATAATTGATCTTCGCCGACAATTAGTACGGTCGGGTGATCGATCGTTGGCCGACCAGACAACTCCAATGGTCGATGGTTGCGACCAAAGAAAATTCCTTTCTCCAAAGCAATCAACGGAATAACTTGTGATTGCCAAGACATTTGCTGCCCATCAGCAGTTAGCAAATCGGGCTGGAAGCGAATAATTTCTTTGACACTATCTACCGAGATGGCAAAGACGAAACCAGCGCGTTCTAATAACATCACCCGCAAAATCGAGAGGGCAAAAGGAACGCGAATTGTAAAAGTAGTCCCCACACCTGATTGAGTCTTAACCTGAATATCACCTCTAATTTCTTCAATATTGGTACGAACTACATCCATCCCCACACCCCGCCCAGAGAGTTCGGTAGGGTTCGTGACGGTACTAAACCCCGGTTCAAAAATCGTATTCAGCAATTCAGCTTCCGATATTTTTGCTACTTCTTCAGGGGGAAGACCCATTAGTTCTAGCCGCTCGCGAATGCGCTGAAGCTTAATTCCACCGCCATCATCGGTGATGGTAATTACAGTTTCACCACCACGATGGCTGGCTTCTAAGACGATCGTGCCCTCGGCTGATTTGCCCGCCGCTAAGCGCGTAGCGACATCTTCGATACCGTGGTCAAAAGCATTCCGCAGTAGATGGATGAAGGGGTCGTTGAGATTGTCCAGAATTGCTCGATCGATCCCAGTATTTCCGCCCACAATTTTCAACGTTACCGATTTATCAAACTGCACAGACAAATCGCGAATTAGACGTGGAAAGCGTTTGACCACATCAGCGAAGGGTAACATTTGAGTACGGGTGAGATTTTTCTGTAACGTGCGAGTAGTCTGATTCAGATTTCGCACGGATTGAGTCATATCATGCAGACTTAGCTCAATATCAGTAGTTACTTCTTGGAGCTGGACGATCGTTTCAATTTGATCCTGAGAAACCAAGTGTAAATCGTGGTAACGATCCATCTCTAGTAAGTCAAACTCAGCTGCGGATGACACCGGAGTAGTCGATGGGGGTAAATGAGTCGGAATAGACTGAGCATTTTCCAGTACCGGAATTAGTCCTTCGATCGAGGCACTGTCGTACCACTGGCGCAATTCTTTGTTGGATAGCTCCAAATGTTTCATTCGTTTGCGCAAAAGACCCGTATAACTCTGAATTTCTCCGAGGCGTAAGTTGATCGCATTGCGTTCTAAAATCAATTTTCCGAAGACAGTATTAAATTGTTGCAGATACTCCACCGGCACCCGAACAGTTTGAGCTGGCTGATGGAGAGCGAGTGAATGACCAGAAGGCGTGACCGTGGGAAGAGGTTGCCGGTCTTCATCATTCTCATCGGCAATAAGTAAACTGGGTAATTCTGGCGCTTCAAGAGCGTCTAGCTCGCCCAGTAGTTCTAGTGAGGGTTGAATGTGATCGAGCTGAGTGAATTCTGCCGCACTAGAAAAGTCTAGATTCGTGATCTCGGACTGCAATAGCGATAAATCAAAAGCATCCATATTGGAATTAAAGCAATGCTCTTCTGGAAAATCTTCATCAAAGAGTTCTAATTCATCTGGAGTAGGATTGGGAAAGTTAGCCAGCTCGATGCTCTGCCCATGAGACTTGGCGATCGATACACCGGCAATTTTAGTGGGTATTTTCTCAAATCGCCCCAATAACACTACCGAGTGAGATTTACGCCAAGCTTGGAGTGCTTGATGAGCGAGTTGGAAAACTTGGTCGGGAGCAATATGCTGGCTTTGATCAGTAACCGACTGACATAGATCGATAAACCGATCCAACTTAGCCATCCGGCCAAAGTCACCCAATTCAGTAGCTGTAGTCTGCAAAGATGGTAATAGTTGAGTGGGGGATAGCTCATTTAACTGAGCATCCAGCAGATCGATCGCTTCCTTAATAGCACTTTCCAACAGTAGCAATGCCGGATCGACATCGCCCTCTTGCGATAACAGAGTATCCTCATCTTCGGGACGTAAATCGCCTAAGTGCTGACGCAATTGATCAAAAATCGGTTGAGAATAACTAGCTAGCCAAGCTTCATCCACTAACTGTCCCTGGCGATGAAGATCGCTGACCTGGCGCAGGCAATCAACCCCTTGTAGTAAAAGAGTTTCTGCCTCGATACTGACAGATTTGGAATGATAGCGTACCCTGAGAATTTTGAAAAAATCTTCTAGCTGATGTGCTACCTGACTGAGTGGGGTAAAGCCCATCATCGCCGCCCCACCTTTGACCGAGTGGGCGGCTCGCAGAGCTTGATCGAGGGATTGGGGATTAGGAATTTGACTGGCTAGACCAAGGACAGTAGACTCAATTTGATCGCAACAATACTCCGATTCATCCAAAAATTTCAGGGGGATTTGATTGTTGTTATCCATCACATTTACAGGCTAGTTACTGGGCAGAAAGGGCGAAGCTAACAAACATCTACACTTGAAACTGAGCGACTTTTTCTTCGAGACTTTTGGCTACTTGAGAAGTAGACTGCATCGAGGAAGCCATCTCCCGCGAGAAAGTAGATCGTTCCTCTGATGCTGTTGTTACTTGTTGCATGAGTTGAGTAACATTTTGGGCTGTGGCCGACTGAGAGACGGTGGCCTCGGCAATAGAATGCATTAAGTGATTAATTTCTTGCGATTCTTCTAACATTTGCAGCAGACGTTGCTTGGTATTTTCTACTAAGCGAGTACTATCGACCACTTGGGATGTACCCAATTCCATCACCATGGCAACATCTTGAGTTTCCAGTTGAATTGCCGCCACAATTTGAGCGATTTCACGAGTTGCCGCCGCCGACTGCTCGGCCAGTGCTCCCACCTGTTCGGCCACGACCGTAAAGCCCTGTCCTTGTTCTCCAGCCCGGCTAGCTTCCACACTAGCGTTAATGGCCAAGAGGTTAGTTTTGAGGGCAATTTCTTCAATCAAAGAAACTACTTGAGAAATTTTTTGGGAAGATTCACCTAAGCGCTTCATTTTCTTAGCTGTTTCTCCGACGGTAGTCCGCAGGCTCAGAATACTATCTACGGTCTGTACCATCACCACACTACCTTCCTGGGCATTAGTATAGGCTTGGCTGGCAATCGCCGAGGCTGCATTCGCGCTGCTCGCAACAGTTTGAATCGATTTCGTCATCTGTTCTACCGAGCCAAGGGTATTCCTGATTTCCGAGGCTTCTGCGACTGCTTTTTCTGATAACAAGTAAATAGAGGCAGCATTGGTTTCCAGGGATCTGTTGACCTGTCCGGTAGATTCCCGTACCTGTACAGCAATATCTCTGAGGTTATCAATAATTGCATTGAAAATATCTGCTACCGTACTCATTTCTATCGAGTCTAAATTAGCTCGCACCGTTAGATCTCCATCCATCGCACCTTCTACATCGCTTACCAGTCTGACAATCGCTGTTTCCAAGGAAGAGGCACTCTGCTGTTTTTGCTCGTCTAATAATGTTTTAATGCGACTAACTAGAAAATTAAAGGTTTGAGCAAGGGTTTGCACCTCGACGGTTCCGGCCAACTCAGCCTGGGTTTCTAGGTTTCCATCGGCTACCTGTTGCGCTATTTTGGTTAGATTACCCAAGGGCTGGGATAGTTGCCGCGATAGCAACAAAATCACTCCGATCGCCACGCCGCCCAAAACCAGAGTCGTGAGGCTAAAAATTTTCAACAATTCTTGTCCTGGTGCAGATACATCAGCTGTATTGAGCGAGGCAACTGCTACCCACTGAGTTAAAGGAATCGTGCTCAAGCTAAAGATTCGGCCTTGGTATTCCAGTAACGCCTTGGCTTCCGTACCACTGGCACTCTCCGATCGATCAACAAAAACATTAGTCATTCCCGGTTCTGCGGCTAGCTGTTGACGGACTTGAGCTGGATTGAGATTGGGAGTTTTGGCCAGCTGTGCTAAAAGTTCTGATGCCTTAATTAAAGCTTTGCCCCCAATAACCTCCTGTTGTTCTTGGGAAATTCCTTTAGCGGAAATGGTGTTAATGGTTTTGCTGGATCTAGTATCAATGGTTTGCACTAATCGAGAACCAGATAAGTTTGCAGATAAGTATCCAGCAATATTTTTGTCTAGACTGGTTGCTGGCACCCCAGCTTTAATTACGCCTAGAAACTGATTTGAACGAGGATCTTTAATCGCTTGAGACAGAGCAATTACTACAGCATTAGCCGAATCATCAAATTTAGGACTGTCGATCGATCGACCATTAGCTTTAGACTCTTGCCACCATTTTTCATCACTCTGCACAAAATCTGAAGTGGGGTTGCTAAAGGCCACATTAAAGCCATTGCGTTCGGTCAAAAACATCTCAGCTAAATTAGCTTCTTTGACCGAATTTTGCAGATAACCGTTGAGTTCGGCATCTGATTGCAGCAATTTAGTTGCTTTAAACTCAGCTTCCGTTTTTTTGATGTCCTGTTGAGGAAGCTTTTTGGCTTCGGCTTGCAGCGCTTGACTACGCAAAGCAGCAATCATCAAGGGATTGTTAGCAACCAAATTAGGAATCTCGAAAGACTGTGTCAGAAAAACACTAGAAACTCTACTAACGAGCTGTGAATTCTCTTGGAGTTGTCGTAGCTCTTGATCAGTCACACGCCGTTGGATAATATTGTATCCAATAGCACTTGCCACCATCAATGGAGCAATAACTGTCGGCAGGATTGTCAAAAGCAATCGGCGACGGAGTGTATTATTTCTCTCCAGATTCTTCTCATTTAAAGACTTCACTAGTTGCGGGGAAATGTCATCGGGATTAGGAACGAAATCATTAATAGTATTCATAAGCTAACAGATCAATAAGAGAATAGAGATTGGCTTAAAACAAATCGGGACTGTAATTATTCTTGATAGTTAACTTGGTTGATTGGATTAGTGGTTAACAATGGACTGGCTATGATCACTTCTGTATTCAATACCAAAATTTTTTTGTTTTTTTCCATGAAACTCCCTAACGAATAAGGTACTAAGCCAACGGAGCACTCTTCCGCAACTAGAGGCAACGGCTTGGTCCCAAAACGAGCCACCCCACCTACTCGCTGGACAGCTAGTCCGAGATATTTTTCAGATGAAGTACGATTTTCCGTGCCTACGGAGGGTAGATGAATGGTGATGACTTGATAGCTCCGTGGATTGACTGGTAAGGGTGCTAAGCCTAAGAGTTGACCTAAATCGACCACCAAAAAGACTCGATCGCGAGAACTCATGATGCCGATCGAAAAGACTGGCATATTTGGGAGGGGAGAGATCGAGCTAGCCGAAACTAGTAAAGCCTCTTGTACCCATTTCATTGATATCAGAGCCGGAGTCTCAGGGGTCAGCTGAAAACGCAGATAGGGGTCGCCAGAAACTTGGACTGATTGGAATAGGTGAGGTAAAAGTTGTTGTAGCCTAGTAAGAGTGGTGTTAGTTGTCATAAAATTCAACCTATAGCTACCTGAACTGCGTTGGCAAGCTCTTTGGCAGTGTAGGGTTTAGTCAAATAAACATTAACGCCTTGCTTTATAGCCCACAGTCGATCTACCTCCCGATTCTTGACAGTACAGGCCACGATCGGAATATCTGCTGTCTCAGGTTGTTTTTTCAGGTGGCGACATAGTTCTAAACCTCCCATCACAGGCATCATCCAATCGGTCACGATCAAATCTGGACGATTTTCCCGAGCTTTATGCAGAGCTTCTTCACCATTAGATGCCGTAAAGGTTGTATGTCCGGCTGTAGTCAAATACTGACAAGTCAGTTCTAATTCAGCTGGCATATCATCTACTACTAAAATTTTCGCCATCTTTAATTCCCGAATTTCCAGTCAAAAAACTGATTCTTGCAACCAACCTATAGTTAGGGTAGTGATAAACTTACTATGCCCAGTTCATGATTAAATACGTTCACTATTCAAGTTAAATTCTTTTCAATTATTGCCAATAGCTCTGATTCAGTAAAAGGCTTAGTCAAATAATCAGTGGCTCCTACTAATTTGGCTCGCACCTGATCGACCAAACCTTTATTGCCAGTGACCATAATAATTGGAGTTTTTGCCAATGCTTCACTGCTTCTAAATAAGCTACAAAGCTTATAGCCATTGATATTTGGCATAGTAATGTCCATCAGAATTAAATCTGGCTTCAGCCGCAAAATAGCCGCAGAAGCTTTGATTGGTTCTAGTAATTTAGTGAGCTGATATTTTCCACTTTTTTCTAAGAACCGCTCGATTTCGTCCAAAATAAGTGGACTGTCATCAATGCAAGCAATTTGATAAATTCTCGATTTATTGCTAGAAAGGTTTAACTCACGATCGATCGGCGTTAATTCACTACTGATCGTCAGTGGCAGCAGCGGCGGTTCTGGAATAGTTGGTAGAGTATTAAAAGGCGCAGAGGGCGGTCGTAAAAAAATCAAGTTGTGACGAATATAAGGGATTAACAATTGAACTAACTTCAATTCATCTTGCTTGAGCAACCTTGCTAACTCCCGTAAACTGATGCCGCGCATCAATTGAGAGATTTGTTGCAAGGCAGCGAACGATAATTTACCAGATAAGACTGGTTTTTCTAACAGTTTTTCAGCAGTCAGGTAGGGGCGTTGATGAGGCGATTGGACAACGGTGGTAAAATTTTGCCAAATTTTTAGTCGTCGCTGATAATAGTCCAAAGTGGCTATTAAGTCTAAGTTAGCCTGTGAATTGTTGAGTGCTGTTGTAGACATCTGTTGGTTCTGATGCCATATGCTATCTCCCTCAGTGAGCCATAGTAAAGATTCCAAGGATTCTTTCATCAATTCCAACGTGATGTGGCGTAGTTGTTCTTGATCAAGTAAACCCTGTAATTCTAAATTATCTAATTCCTGACTTACTAAGCTATCTGTTGAAAAATTATGATGAGGATTGGTTTTTACCGCCATAGCTGCCGCGTCATAACCTAGCTGACTCAAGCGTTGACTCAATTGACCTAAGGATTGACTCGAGCAATCGACATTAACTAATTGTCCAAATCTGAGGAAAACATGCCATCTAGTGGAACCACGAGTTATTTCTAAACAACCAGTATTTTGATTGTTAGATAACTTGGTCAACAGTTCGGAAGGTTTGATTTCGGAGAGCATGAGACAGATCTTTACTATAAGATTTTCTATTGGTAGAAAGGACTCCCACCATCAAAAATTCATGAATTAAGTAAATTTAGAGTACCCTCATTATGATTAATAATCACCATTCGCTAGTTTGTTATTATTTACGTTGATTGTTTTAACTGGAGATATTAATAACTCACCGACAATATTTCTGCTCTCAAACACCAAAAATCCTCTGTTTTTACAGAGGATTTTTGGTGATCGCCAATAGTGATATTTCTAGACCTTAATTGGCTGCGCTACTTGAGCAGCAAAGAAACTAGTCCGAATTGTCTCTGCAATCTGGGCACCAGTCAGACCCAACTCCGTCAAAGACTCCTCCGGAGTAGCGTGCTCAACCAATTTATCTGGCACTCCAATCCGTTTCAAGGGCACTACGATATTGTGATCTAGCAAAGACTCAGCTACGGCTGAACCAAAGCCACCAGCCAAACAACCTTCTTCCACCGTTGCTACTTTGCCAATTTTTTGGGCTAAGGGCAAAATCAGCTCAGTATCCAAAGGCTTGGCAAATCGACCATTAATGACGGTAGCGGAGATGCCATGTTCATTTAAAAGTTGAGCAGCTTGCATCGTCGGATGTACCATCGAGCCATAGGCGAGCAACAATACATCGTCACCCTGCCGCAGAATTTCAGCCTTGCCAATCGGCAGAGTTTCCCAGCCTTCTTCCATCAAAGGCACGCCATAGCCATTACCTCGGGGATAACGAAGGGCGATCGGACCATCGGTATATTCAATCCCGGTCACGATCATGCGCTGTAATTCACCCTCATCTTTCGGAGCCATCAGCACCATGTTCGGGATACAACGCAGGTAGGCAATGTCATACATCCCTTGGTGAGTGGGGCCATCCGACCCCACAATGCCTGCTCTGTCTAAACAGAAGAAGACTGGCAGATTTTGAATACAAACATCATGGACAATTTGGTCGAAAGCCCGTTGCAAGAAAGTCGAATAAATTGTTGCTACTGGCCGCATTCCCTCGGTGGCCATTGCTGCCGCTAAAGTAACCGCGTGCTGTTCGGCAATTCCGACATCAATATACTGCTTTGGAAACTTAGCCTGGAATTTGTCTAACCCAGTACCAGTTGCCATCGCTGCCGTGATCGCCACAATGCGCGGATTATGTTCAGCCAGAGTAATTAGGGTATCGGAAAAAACTTTAGAGTAGCCTGGTGGCTTAGGCTTGCTAGAAGGAATTGCTTTACCTGTAGCTAAGTTGAAAGGACTTTGGGCATGATAGCCCACTTGATCTTTCTCAGCTATTTCGTATCCTTTACCCTTAGTAGTGGCTACATGTACTAGCACTGGACCCGGATGCTTATGAGCAGCCCGGAAAGTGGTAATTAGTTCTTCGATGTTGTGACCATCCACTGGTCCCATGTAGGTAAAGCCCAATTCTTCAAACACTGCCCCCATTTTGGGCACGGCCAGTCGCTTCATCCCTTCCTTTACCCGATCGAGTTCGGGATAGAGCGCTTGACCCACAAACGGAATATTTTTTAGCTGATCTTGCAAATTATCGGTGACATACTGCACTTCAGGGCTAACCCGAATTTTGTTTAGATAGCGAGAAATCGCTCCTACATTCGGAGAAATAGACATATCATTATCGTTCAGTACTACCAACATGTTGGTCTTGGGTAAGTGACCAGCATGGTTGATCGCTTCTAGTGCCATCCCACCAGTCAGAGCGCCATCGCCAATCACGGCCACACATTTAAAGTCTTCCCCTTTAAGATCGCGAGCGATCGCCATTCCTAATGCAGCGGAAATACTAGTAGAAGCGTGGCCAGCGCCAAAGTGGTCAAACTTGCTCTCCCCCCGATTCAGGTAGCCAGCGACTCCATTTTTTTGGCGGAGGGTATGGAAATCTTTGTAGCGACCAGTTAAGAGTTTGTGAGGATATGCTTGATGTCCAACGTCCCAAATCACCTTATCTCGGTCTAAATCTAGGGTTTGGTAGAGGGCAATCGTCAGTTCTACAACTCCCAAGCCTGGGGCTAAATGGCCACCGCTAGTTGCCACTGTTTGCAGGTGTTTTTCGCGGATTTCGCGACCAATCTGTTCTAGTTCACGGACAGGTAGACCGTGCAGTTGATTGGGGTGAGTAAGTTCGCTTAGGTGCATAGCCACCGGGGGATTAATAAAAGATTAATTATCTCTATTTATGCTAGTTCTTTTTTACGCCGTCAACCAAAAATGGCCAATTAAATCTCAACAATTTTCAACGCTTGATGCTGCGCGGGTCGAGCGCATCCCGCAGGCCATCACCCAACAGGTTAAAGGACAAAACTACAGCTGCGATCAAAAGAGCTGGTGGCCACACCAACCAAGGCTGGAAAGTCAAAATTGAGGTGTTAGTAGCCAGGGACAGCATATTTCCCCAGGAAGGATCGGGCTGTTGGATACCTAGTCCAATTAAGCTCAGTACTGATTCGGAAATGATAAAGCCTGGAATGGCGAGGGTGGCGGCAATAACCAGGTAGGTCGAGGTTTGGGGGAGTACATGGCGCATCACAATATAGAAAGGACTGGCTCCCATGACTTGAGCAGCTTGAATAAACTCCCGTTCCTTAATGGATAGCACTTGCCCCCGTACGACTCGGGCTAGGCCAGCCCAACCGATAAAAGAAGTAATAATTACAATCAACAAAAAGCGTTGGGAGCTAGAAATTCCGGCTGGTAGAATGGCTGCTAGTGCTACTAGCAAATAGAGGCTGGGCATGGTCATCAGGACTTCAGCAGCGCGCATTAAGATCGTATCTAGCCAGCCACCAAAATAACCAGCGACACCGCCAATCAACATCCCCAATGGAAAAGAGATCAAAAT
>JAYUSR010000136.1:0-16045 GCA_043755575.1 Synechococcales cyanobacterium | reverse complement strand
CTTTCGGCTAAGTCGCTATACCGCCACTGGCGATCTTGCCAGAGGTGGGTTTTGAGCAGGATGGGGATATCTTGAGGTTTGAGCATGGAATCTATATCTCTATTACCTCTATTCTATGTTCGCAAATTACGAATAGACAAGTGTTGATCGAAATAACTTAAAATTTTCCTGCTCTGACTGGATACTCTACCATCCACTTCAAAATACGATCGATCGGGTTAAGGGAATATTCAGTAACATCTTTTACATCTTAAGTACCCAATTATCCTACTGCAAAACCATCATACTGACGAATAAACTGAGAATGATACGCCAACATAATATCTTCAGGAGGAATGCCTTGTTCAACTAATTCATTGGCAACGCCAACCTCTGTACCATTCATCCTGGCTTTGTTGGTACAAGCAATGATTGACATGACAATGCAATTGCATTATTTTGAAGATAGAGTCTACCTTACAAGTAAAGAAGTTGCTATGGCTACCCCATCAACCCCATGCTCAGAATCTACTTTAACCGATCGATATCAGACGACTGTACCCGACCCCGTGCGGAAAGTGTTGGGTCTAAATAGACGAGATCGGATCGCCTACACGATCGGAGCTGATGGTCAGGTGACGATCTCACGGGCTGAGGATACAAATAACGATCCGCTGTTGGGGCAGTTTCTCAATTTTTTAGCTACAGACATCAGGCACAATCCTCAGCGTTTACAATCAATTGACAGTGAGCTGATCGATCGAATTCGATCTTTAGTTGCTAACGTCGATCTTGATCTCGATGCACCACTGGCCGAAGACGAATGAATGAGCCAGAACCACAGCCGTTAGTAATCAATCAATGGAGTATATTTGCTCACGATCTGTTTCTTTCACAGATTGAAGAACTTTTAACTCAAGTCGAAAATTTGCGGCTGAAATATCCACAGGACTATCACAAGAAAAACGCTACTAAGCGGTTAGCCGCCATCGTCAAGTTAGCCTTCGATGTCATCCCACAAGATCCAACTCTCTCTGTATATCGACAGGGTGCAACCCTAGGAAGTGACTATAAGCACTGGTTTAGAGCCAAGTTTTTTCAGCAGTATCGGTTGTTTTTTCGATTTCATCAGGAGAGTAAGATCATCGTCTATGCCTGGGTTAATGATGAGGACTCAAAGCGAGCTTACGACAGTAATACTGATGCCTATGTAGTTTTCAAGAAGATGTTAGAACGCGGCTATCCTCCCAATAATTGGGATGAATTACTTGCATCAACAAAAGGTGAAATCAGTCGGCTCGAAGCATACACCTGAAAAGACCGACTTCTTTAGAGAAGCCAGTTTTTTGGCTAGCCATGATGCTCCGATCTTCTACATTATATACAACTAGGTAAATTTGATACTTTTCGATAAACCTAAAAAATTGACTTTAGATCAAGCGTAAACCCAGGCAAAACATCTTCTCCCTCAAGACTATGGGGGGAGTCGAAGACTTCCACTGCCTGCCCCAGCCGATAAACTTCCACCTGCCGCTGTTGGGGATTAATCAACCAGCCCAAACGCACCCCATTAGCTTGATACTCCAACATTTTAGCCTGAAGCATTTTAAGGCTATCAGTCATCGATCTCAACTCAATCACAAAATCGGGGACGATCGCCGGAAAAGCAACTTTTGCAGAAACATTAGCAAACTTAGACTTTTCAATCCAAGTCACATCAGGCGACAAAACGGCTCCATTGGGCAGCGTAAAACCACCAGAAGAATCGAAGGCTTCACCTAATTGAGTGCGCTCATTCCAATTAAAGACTTGAGATGCCAAATTCAGATTTCGTTTAGAGCTTTCCCATCCGGCTGGTACCATGATTATTACTTCTCCGGTGGCTGTTAACTCAAGTCTCATTTGTGGGTTGTCTTGACACAGTTGCTCAAACTCTCTGTGGGTAAGCCGTAGAGTAATATGACTGATATCTACTAACAGCGGTTTGGTTTCTAGAGATTGCATAATTCTTGGTTAATTACTAGTTCCCATTTTTCAGTGTAATCGATCGCCAGCTCAGGCAAGGCTCCATTCTGAAGCATTTCACCCGCCAGCCAAGACCCAGATCGGCGTATAAATACTTACTGCCTACGCACCAGACAGCCTTAATTCAAACAACACAATCAGCCATATAATAGACTCTAGGTATGGATTAAAGTTGTAAATATCAAGCTGACTGACATGATGAAATTACAGCAGTTGTTACAAGAAAAACGCGAGGATATTCTTGCTGTTGCGGCACGACATGGGGCGTTTAACGTACGTGTATTTGGTTCAGTCTCCAGAGGTGAAGAGACCGAAAACAGCGATATCGATCTGTTGGTCGATTACGACCTCAAAAAGGTTTCAGCTTGGTTCCCCGGGGGTTTATTGATGGATTTACAAGATTTACTCGATCGCAAAGTAGATATTGTGACAGAACGAGGATTAAGTCACTTGATTAAAGATCGAGTCTTAGCAGAGGCTAAGTCTTTATGAATTTGGAAAAAGACAAGGTTTATATCGAGCATATTTTGGAATGTATCAACAAAATCAACCAGTATACTAGCAATAATAAGGAAAAATTTGTCAGTGATGATTTAGTCCAAGATGGGGTCTTGCGTCGTTTACAAACAATGTCAGAATCAACTCAACGGCTATCGGACAACCTCAAGGAAAGCGCCATAGATATTGATTGGCGGGCTTTATCTGGGTTTAGAAATGTTTTAGTTCACGACTATTTGAATGGTATCGATCTTGATCGAATCTGGGATATTGTTGATAATTATTTACCAGCACTGAAAGAAGCAGTTGAGAATATTGCTAACAAATCTTTGGATTAAAAAACAATTTCCTGATAAACATCTTCGATCGAGAATGTCAGATTGATCGATCGCAATTCAACGGCATCTCCAGCCCGATAATTCAGGATATCCCACTTGTCTTGTTCGTCTTTGTGGAAAAGATCGATACCTTACTTCGATATAGCTCAGCACAAATCGCTTGCACCCAAGGCGATCGACATTCAATCAGCTTAATCCTCTAACCAGCCAAATAGTTCACCAACAGTTAGCTGAAATGACTTGGCAAATTCAGCCATAGGTAAAAGATCTTCCTTATTTTCAAACACCGAAATCCCAGGCTGTTGCTCCAGTCCTCCTGAACCATTTGCAAAATAGACAAATACTAGCTCCTCTTCTGGATCAATTAACCAGCCCATTTGAGTCCCGTGACTCAAACAGTGCATGATATTCCGCACAACCTTAGTTTGGCTTTGCTCCGGAGAAAGGATTTCAATTGTCCAATCAGGAACAAGGGCAAATACATTCGCCACCTTCCCATTATCATCACGAGGGATCTGCTCCCAAGTGAATACAGCAACATCAGGGACGACGGCACGTCCACCAAAAGTACAGCGTAGTTCAGGATAGGCGCGAGCGATTTTACCAGGCTTGAGCTTTGAATCGATCGCAGTGACAAGATCTCGCTGGATGGTACTATGTTTTCCTTGCGGCATGGGTTTCTGGATTATTTGACCATCGATAAACTCGCTGGCTGGCTTTGTTTCTGGTAACTTTAGGAAAGTTTCGAGATCGATCGATCTAATTGGGGTTTGAACCATTGCCGCTACAAGGTGATGTACTAGTAATATTTTAGTAGGTTGGGATGATTTAGGGCAGTGCCGCTTTTGAATTCACTCCACAAAAGTTAGTCTCTTTCGGGGATCTCTACCATCCACTTCAAAATACCTAAAATACGATCGATCGGGTTAAGGGGATATTCAGTAACATCCTTTACCTCTCCATTACCCAATTATCCTACTGCAAAACCATCATACTGACGAATAAACTGAGAATGATACGCCAACACAATATCTTCATGGGAAATACCTTGTTCGACTAATTCATTGGCAACGCCAACTTCTGTACCATCGTATTGAATCCAAATTTTATCGCCCTTGATATCGATATGAATCAAAACACCATAAACACGCTTTTTTTGTAGCCAACCAGCCCGGAGTACCTGATATCTATCGCGAGTAATGTCAAATAGCAGTTCCATTTCAATTTCACCATAAACGGGTTGAATTTGACTATGGGCAGTGAGGATATCTTTAATAACTTGGCGATAGTAGTTTAACTTGTCCATTTGACAATGCTCCGATCTTCTACATCATATACAACTAGCTGAATTTGATACTCTTCGATGCCCTCTTCGATAAACCTGAGTCGAAAAAATTCATCATAGGTTTGACTAGGTACAGCTAAGTACAAAACTCGATTAGGCTCTTGGGCGCGTAATGCTCGTCGGTAGTTAAGATACTGTCCGACAGCGGTATGAAATTCAGAGATGGCCGAAGGTCTAACGAAGCTTTTGATTTCTACTGCGATGATTGTTTGCTCCTTGGTTGCAGCTAAAAGTCTTTCTGCACCCAAATCTATTTGCATCTGTACGTCTCCGTAGTCAACAGGAAAGGGATCATGGGTGATATCCCATCCATCTTTAGTTAATGCATCTTTAACAACTTGATGAAATAGATCCTTAGCCACGCTCGATTGTTACCATATATTGTATCTAGCTTAGATTTTAACATTTCCCTGAATTGCTGTAAGTCCTTCTGCATATCATCAACTGCCGAATAGGGTTTTCAATATAAATATTGATGCGTTTGCCTTGATAAAAGTGCAGCTTTTGAATTGACTTCCTCCACAAAAGCTAGCATCTTTCGGGGATCTCTACCATCCACTTCAAAATACCTAAAATACGATCGATCGGATTGAGGGAATATTCAGTAACATCAATCGTCAAAACTGTTCCGGTGAGCTTGAGAAACTGCCACATAGTTCCGGTCGTGACACAACCGTAAATATTTGGTACTTCCTCTCCTGCCGCCAAGTTAAACTTTTGGGCGGCAATCATTTCAGCCGCACATATTGCGACACTTTGCTCTGAGGCTTCCTCAGAGCCTTGAGTGGCAAGTTGTCCCCAACCCACATTAAGCTCACCCTTTTTGGCCTCAATGATAATAATTGCTGGAGCCTCAATATTTACCTCTGATGTCGATCGAGTCAAGAGAAAATCACAAACTCCATTTAGTCCTGACTCTATATCAATACTAAAATCTGTACCTGAAAAAAAACTGACTTGCCGATCGAGTAATTCTCGAAATTCAAACAGCAGTGGAGCAGTGATAAGTTCCGATCGTACCTTCTCCGTTCCCAACGTAACTGCCAGTGGTGCTGACTTTGATAGCAAAGTAGCCAACCACTCACCAGGAGCAAGTGTCAGTACATCACTAAAAAATGGCTCAGTAATAACTTCAATTTGGAATTGTCTCTTAACTTGAGCAATTGTAAAACTACTGTAGGGCATAATTATTTGCTTAATGCTCAAAAATAATTTCTTGATAAACATCTTCGATCAAGATGCTGATGCTCCCGTGGGCACTGCCCACCACATAGGTTTGAGGCTGAGATCTAGACTGTGGGCATTTCCCACCCTACGAAACTATCTCCACCAATCACATTACGCAGACCGACCTTTATCTAAGCCGCTACGATTTCAACGCGAACTTTCATTCCGGCATGAGTTAACATCGTAATTAATGGCTCAACTTGAAATCGATCGATGTCGCCTGAAAGTAATCCTTCTACACAATTGATCGTCGTTTTTAGCTGTAGCGCTGCTTCTTCTAAACTCCATTGATTCGATCGAATCAATTTTCGCAGACTAATCATTAAATCTGATCGAACTCTCAAATTTTCTGATTCCTCTGCCGAGAAACCCAGCTCTTCAAAAATATTTTGATTGGTTTGAGTCATTACGAATTATCCTGGCGCTGTTGCAGCATTTGTTTGTATCGTTGTTGTCCCAGCTCAATATCGCTACGGGAAGTTTTCTGAGTCTTTTTTTGAAATGCATGAAGAACATAGACAGCTTCTTCAAACCTCGCGACATAGAAAATACGGTAAGCATCATCAGTCTGAATGCGGATCTCCTCCACTCCTTTCCCTACTATGGACATCGGCTTAAAGTCCGATGGCAAATCTCCTTGCTGAATCGATCGTAACTCAAACCCTACCTGACGACGCGCATCATTAGGGAAATCTATCAGATCTTTTTTTGCCGAACCAACCCATTCAATTGGTTTATCTGTCACGGCTTGGATACTCGATCGAACTTCAAAACTTGCACTCTCCACTTTAATGCTTGTTGTCGCGAATGAGATAAAACCTGCTGCCACCTTGAAAAACTCGCGCTGTGACTTTGTTGGTACAAGTATTGATTGATATGACAATGCAATTGCATTATCTTGAAAATGGAGTTTACCTTATAAGTTGAGAAGTTGCTATTGCTACCCCCTGCTCGGAATCCACTTTAACCGATCGATATCAGACGACTGTAACCGACCCCGTGCGGAATATCGACAGGGTACGACCCTAGGAAGTGATTATAAACACTGGTTTAGAGCCAAGTTTTTTCAGCAGTATCGGTTGTTTTTTCGATTTTATCAGGAGAGTCAAATCATCGTCTATGCCTGGGTTAATGATGAGGACTCAAAGCGAGCTTACGACAGTAATACTGATGCCTATTCAATCAGCTTAATCCTCTAACCAGCCAAATAGTTCACCGACAGTTAGTTGAAATGACTTGGCAAATTCAGCCATGGGTAACAGATCTTCCTTATCTTCAAACACTGAAATTCCAGGCTGTTGTTCTAGCTCTCCTGAAACATTGGCAAAATAAACAAATACCAGCTCTTCTTCCGGGTCAATTAACCAGCCCATTTGAGTCCCGTGACTCAAACAGCGCATAATATTCCGCACAACTTTAGTTTGGCTTTGTTCCGGAGAAAGGATTTCAATTGTCCAATCAGGAGCGAGGGCAAATACATTCGCCACCTTCCCATTATCGTCACGAGGGATCTGCTCCCAAGCGAACACAGCAACATCAGGAAAGATGGAACGTCCACCAAAAGTACAGCGCAGTTCAGGATAGGCACGGGCGATTTTACCAGGCTTGAGCTTTGAATCGATCGCATTGACAAGATCTCGCTGGATGGTACTATGCTTTCCTTGTGGCATGGGTTTTTGGATTACTTGACCATCGATAAACTCGCTGGCTGGCTTTGTTTCTGGTAACTTTAGGAAAGTTTCGAGATCGATCGATCTAATTGGTGTTTGAACCATTGCCACTAAAAGGTGATGGATTAGTAATATTTTAGTAGGTTGGGTTGAAGAATGAAACCCGACTTCTTCTTGATAAGCCAGGTTTTTGGCTCAAATAACTATTGGTGCGGAGCTATTAAATATTTTTTCAGTTGATTCAAAAATAATTTCTTGATAAACATCTTCGATCGGGAATACCAGGTTGATCGAGGCCAATTTCACTAAATCTCCGGCTTGATAATTAATAATATCCCACTTACCCTGTTCGTCTCTATGAAAAAGATCGATCGACATCTTATCAGCACTAGCCAAAACATAATCTTGTAAGACAGGATTTCGTCGATACATCGTAAACTTATCTCCTCGGTCATAAGCGGCGGTACTAGGAGATAAAACTTCAATAATTAGGCAAGGATAAGTAATATATTGAGCAGTATTTTTATCCCTATTATCACAGGTGACACTCACATCAGGGTAGACGTAATCATTTGATTTAGCAATATTCACTTTTGCATCAGAAGTTAGTATTTTACAACCACGTCCTTTCAAGTGATTACCCAGTAAAATTACAAATTTTCCGGCGACTTCACTGTGATTGATGCTACCACCAGTCATTGCATATACTTCACCATCGATGTATTCATGGCGTTCTAGTTGTTGCTCTTCCCAAGCAAAGTATTCTTCAGGGGTGAATCGGGGCAAGTTGTTACGGACTGCAATCATGAGAGCCTCTATTAATTTGTTTGAAATATTTTGCTAAAAAATTGAGCTTAGATCAAGTATAAACTCAGGCAAAACATCTTCTCCCTCAAGACTATGGGGGGACTGTAAGACTTCCACGGGTTGCCCTAGTCTGTAAATTTCGACCTGCTGTTGTTGAGGATTAATCAACCAGCCCAAACGTACCCCATTAGCTTGATACTCCAACATTCTGTCCTGAAGAGTCTTCAGGCTATCAGTC
The DNA here is from genome assembly GCA_043755575.1 of Synechococcales cyanobacterium. Taxonomy (GTDB): domain Bacteria; phylum Cyanobacteriota; class Cyanobacteriia; order Cyanobacteriales; family Chamaesiphonaceae; genus JAAFHZ01. Next base: position 7,918 of record JAYUSR010000136.1, on the reverse strand, counting down.
ATCGATCTCAGCTCAATCACAAAATCGGGGACGATCGCAGGAAAGGCAATCTTTACAGAAACATTAGCAAACTTAGACTTTTCGATCCAAGTCACATCAGGCGACAAAACGGCTCCAGAGGGCAAGGTAAAACCACCAGAAGAATCAAAGACCTTGCCCAGTTTAGCTTGCCGATTCCAGTTGCCAAGTTGAGTGGTTAAATCGCTATTCCGCTCCGAGCTTTCCCATCCTGCTGGTGCCATTATGACTAATTCTCCGGTGGCCGTTAGCTCAAATCGCATTTTGGGGTTGTCTTGGCACAGTTGCTCAAACTCTTGGTGCGTAAGGCGAAGAGTAATATGGCTAATATCTACTAACAGCGGCCTGGTTTCTAGAGATTGCATAAGAATTTGTTATTACTAGTTCCCATCTTTTAGTGTAATTGATCGCCAGCTCGCTTAAGGCTCTACAACGCACCCCCAAAACAAAAACACTCGCCTAAAGCAAGTGAGTGTTTTATGATAAATGGCTTTCACATTGGTAGGGTTCAATCTATAGCTACTACAGCTTCTAATTGTGTGTAGTCTTTATATTGCGACAGATAGTTCACTAAGGATGGAGCGCCAAATATTAAATCAAGAAATTTATTTTTATAGTGTTTTAATCGCAGACATTAACGTTTTCTGCATACCCCTATATTGCCATTAGATACCAACTAAACCCACCGCGTAAACACTTATTTTGATCGTAGTGCTTTAAACTACTACCTAAGTGAATATCGCATTCTGAAACATTTCACCCGCCAGACAAGACCCAGATCGGCGTATAAATACTTACTACCTCCGCACCAAACAGCCTTGACCCAAACAGCACTATCAGCTCTATAATATAGTCTAGGTATAGATCCCAGTTATCAAAAATCATGACTGACCAGATTGTAAATTTGATGGTTGCCCCCCGACAAATATGTAGAGGCCGACAAGCCCTAGTTTCCGCCATCCCCTACATCACCCAACTAGGTCAGCGACCAGTCGTTATTGGTGGCCAGCAAAGTCTAGCCTTAGAACAATTAACACCCCTGTGGCAAATACCTAGTTTAGACATCAAAAAAGAGCACTACGCCCCCGACTGCTGCGAAGCCACCCGCCAAAGATTAGAGCGATCGATCGAACTCCACCAAGCCGACCTAATCATTGGCATCGGCGGCGGCAAATGCCTAGACATGGCCAAACTAGTTGCCCACCAGACCCATCTTCCCGTCGTGACCATCCCCACCACTGCCGCCACCTGCGCTGCTTGGACTGCCCTCTCCAACATTTACACCGAAGCTGGGGCCTTCTTGTCCGACGTAAGCTTACCTCACTGCCCCGATCTTTTAATCCTCGACTACGACATCATTGCCACCGCCCCGCCCCGCACTCTGATTGCTGGTATTGGGGATGCGATCGCCAAGTGGTACGAAGCCAGTGTTAGTAGCGGTGACTCTGATCGAACTCTTTTAATCGCCGCCGTTCAACAAGCCCGAGTCTTGCGTGACCTCCTTTTTCAAAAATCTGCCGCTGCGATCGCCGATATTGGTGGTGCCGAATGGCAAGACGTAGTTGATGCCACCGTCTTACTAGCTGGAGTGATCGGTGGTCTCGGCGGTGCCCAGTGTCGCACTGTCGCGGCTCATGCCGTACACAACGGTCTTACCCATCTACCGGCTGGTCACAATGCGCTACATGGTGAAAAAGTAGCCTTTGGCATTCTCGTTCAGCTGCGCCTCGAAGAAATGGTCGGCGGCAACCAACTCGCTGCCAGTACCCGCCACCAGCTTCTAGATTTTTATCAGCAAATTGGTTTGCCCAGCACCCTCGCCGACTTGGGACTATCTCAAGTAACCTTAGCCGACTTGCAACAAGCCGCTACGATCGCCTGTCAACCGCAATCGGACATTCACCGCTTACCGTTTGCCGTCGTACCAGAGCAACTAGTCGCTGCGATGGTTTCCACCACTACAGCCCCATTACCCACTACTATCTGGAATTCTTAGCCAACTCTTCCTTCAATGTTTTGTCATAGATACTAGCCAATTGTGGTGTCACCGCGTTATTTTCAATGCCGTAGCCCAGGCTTGTCCAAGTCCGAGACAAACGCTTCCGCACCAACTCCACATGACCCTGGCGTAGTTCTCCAGCTAAATCCATATTCCAAGCTTTCTGGTCATTTAGCCAGTTGTACATCACCTTGTCTTGTTGCAAAGGGGCAAAGCTATAGTAGCGATCCCATGGCCAACCTTTCTCTTCGGCTTGATAACGACGGGCTTTTTCAGCCCAAGTCGTATTGAGCATCTGATAGCGACCAGCGGCCGTACTGCAATTGCCCTTGTTAGGACCAGCTTTAATCGGAGCACAAATATTCGGATGCTTGCTCAAATCTTTCGCTCTGCCCCCCCCATAAATTAAAGAATAAGGTTGTCGATCGTTAGACTCACTAGCCGAAATCATCCGCATCAAAGTCCGAATATAAGGATCGCCATCTTGCATCACCAATGAAGCATTGGCATATCTAAACAACGGGTCTTTTACCGAGCTATCATCATCAGATGTCAGCAGATTACTTAAAAACAGCAGACTCATTCCCAATAAGCTGACGGCCACTAATAGACCCGCCACATTCTGAGGCTGTTCGAGAAACTTTACTCTAAACACTCGTAAATAGCTCTTCCCAGTTTTTACTAGTAGCCGTAGACTGACAAATAATTTCGACCACCTTGTTCTCCGCTGCCGGTTGAAATAGCGCTTCGACACAAACCTCAGCCACCTTTTGGCGGGGAATACTACCATCAAATAAAGTATCGGCTCTCGACATCACTAAGGGCCCTGCTGTTTGATCGTTTTTCAAGCCACCGGGTCGGACGATCGTATAGGTGAGACCACTATTTTTTAAGTAGTCTTCGCCTTGTTGCTTCCAATACAAGATTAGCCAAAACAAATTGAGAGGATGAAATAATTTGGAAACACACAAAGACGAAACAATTATAAATTTCTGGATGTGCTGACTTTTGGCCGCATTGACCAAATTCTTGGTGCCTAAGTAGTCCACTTGATAGGGACCCGTCGGATCAAAGCTTGGCTTGGCACCTGTGGCACAAATAATGGCATCGCAATCGGCCATTGCTGTGGCTAGGGTTTCCTTAGCACCCACATCACCTTGTACTAATTCAACATCTGCCGGTAGGAGCAACCTAGCTTTTTCTAGATCGCGCACCAGCGCCCGAACAGCAATCTGTCGATCGCATAAGATTTGGACGACCCGTTGGCCTGTCGCGCCTGTGGCACCAGCTACAAATACTTTCATTACAATATGTTAAGGTCAGTTGGGCGAAGTGATCAAGAATCTACCTCTCTAATATTAGAAGAAAAAATATTTTGCGGAGAAAGCAAATTTATCACAAAGTTTCGGCAACATAGATCACCATCGGGTCATCTATAAATCAGAGACAATATCCGGTGAACAGGTTTTTCGGCCTGTAGTAGTAAATTGAGTGGTACATAGGGGAATAGTGAGGTTAATGCGCACAACATTAATGGAGCAGCCAGCGGTGGTTAATCAGGAGCAACAATGGCGCTCAGCACAGACAGTTACAGCTGATCAGCACGAGTCGCTAGCGGCAGTAGATAAAAAAGTAGACAAAACTATATTTGCTAATCGGTTCGCAGACCAGATGTCGATGAATGCCGATATCAAAACTGTGGCTCAGTATTTGGATCAACACCCCGATTGGTTTACCCGCTGTGCCCAACCCATGCAGGTGGAATCTTTAAGTGCCAACGGCTATGCCATCACGATCGGCAGGTTTAATTCTTTTGGCTATGTGGTCGAACCGAAGGTGGGCTTGGAACTGCTGCCTCAAAGCCAAGACATATACCCTATCAAAACTATTAATATCCCCGATTATCAAGCACCGGGCTACGAAGTAGACTTTGATGCGGAGATGCGCTTAGTAGAAGTGGTCAAAGCCGATCAGCTGATGACCCAAATAGAATGGAACCTCAATTTGGAGGTGGCGATCCAGTTTCCCAAATTTATCCACAAGTTGCCCCGGACGGTGATTCAAAAAACCGGTGATAACTTGTTGAAGCAAATTGTGCGTCAGGTTTCCAAGCGACTGACTCAGCGGGTGCAAAAGGATTTCCACGGCCAAGCTGGTTTGGCTATTCCTAAGTAACATTGGCGTTAATCCCTACCGCCTGACTGATCTGATTCAGGCCAGCCCGTTCTAACTCGGTTAGTAAACCAGCTAGAATCCGACTCACTAACCAGGGTCCCTGGTATGTCCAGCCCGTGTAAACTTGCACTAAGCTAGCGCCAGCGGTGATTTTGTCCCAGGCATCAGCGGCTGAGAAAATACCGCCTACTCCCATAATTGGTAGCTGCCCCTGACTAACCTGATAAATAAACCGAATTACGGCGGTCGATCGATCTCTCACGGGCGCACCACTAATTCCTCCAGCTTCATCGGCTAATAACCGACCAGTAGCAGCTAGGGTTTTGGTCTGTAGGCCAGCTCGATTAATGGTGGTATTGGTAGCAATAATGCCCGCCAGTTGGTTTTGCTGAGCAACCTGTACAATCAACTCAATGTCTTCCCAGGCCAGATCGGGGGCAATTTTGACTAACAAAGGTTTTTGACCCTGATTAACTTGCTGAATCTGCGCCAAAATTGGATTTAAAAGTTGGACATTTTGGAGATTCCTTAAACCAGGCGTGTTAGGGGAACTAACATTAATCACAAAATAATCACCATAGGCTTGCAGCCGTTGGAAACTGCCTACATAATCAGCAGCCGCATCCTGCTCCTCAGTGATTTTAGACTTACCCAGGTTGATGCCGATCGGATTACTAGGTAATTGCCCCTGACGAGCAGCTAACCGTTCGGCGAGCACGGCACTGCCTTGATTATTAAAGCCCATCCGGTTCAGAGCTGCTCTGTCTGCTGGGAGCCGAAAAAGACGGGGCTGGGGATTACCGGGTTGGGCGTGGTAGGTAACGGTGCCCAGTTCCGCAAAGCCAAACCCCAGATACGGCCAAATTCCGGCGGCAATGCCATCTTTATCAAAACCAGCTGCTAATCCCACGGGGTTGGGGAAGACTTTACCCCACAGAGTTTGCTGCAAGCGGTTATCTTCTTGGCAAAACAACTGTCGCCAGCTGGCTTTGAGCAGGTGAGAGCCAGGAAAAGTATTTAGATCGATCGAACTCAGTACCGCTAGTGATTGCTGATGGACAGCCTCTGGATCGGATTGGAGAAGTTGAAAAAGCAGCGGACGGAGGGCAAGTTGGTAAATATCCACAGGTAAAAACAAAGCAGCAAGGTGCAGTCATTAATTATGCGCGATCTGGTGATATTGATAACCGAATAGACAAAAATTTTGGGACTATAATGGTTTCTCAAATTCAATAATTTCGATCAAACATCGATTTTTTGTTCAAGGTTAATCGGGGCACTATCTTGTCAGTTCATTATAATTCTGCTTTTGCATCTTCACAGTTCCAGCGCAAAATCCGGGAGTTAGAACAGGATGTTTTGCGAATGGGGATCTTAGTGGGAAACTCTTGTCGGCTCTCTCATGAAGCACTATTTGATCGCAATCTTGCCGCGATCGATCAAATCATTAAACTGGATGAAGATATCGATCAGTTCTATCGCCAAATTGATGGGCAAAGTGTACAACTGATGTCGATCGCTTCCCCCGTTGCCCAAGATTTGCGGTTGCTGAGTGCGTTTATTCAAATTGTCCGAGACTTAGAAAGAATCGGTGATTATGCCGAAGATTTAGGCAAAATAGCTGGTCAACTATTCCGCTATCCAGCTCATGAATGTATGCCCCAAATTGAACAAATGTCTAATAAAACTCGGTTGATGCTAGAAAAAAGCTTAACAGCCATCACTAATTTAGATGGGCAAGCCTATCAGGAGATTGATCGGCTCGATGACCAAGTAGATCAAGCCTATACTCAGGTCTATCAAACTCTATCTTCACAGCAAGATTTTAAAGGGTCATTGGAACCAGTCATCCTGCTGATCCTGAGCAGTCGCCATCTAGAACGCATGGCCGACCATGCCAACAATGTGTCCCGGCGCATTCGCTATGTTGTCACTGGCGAAAGGAATTAAAACCCAAAACTAGGCTGAAAAATCTATGAATTTTGAGGAAGAAGGTCAATGATTTATCTGCTCTACACACTAGCGGGGGTGATTATTGGTGGGTTAGCCAGCTTTGCTTGGTTTCAGACCAAAAACACCGCCCAATTACAAGCAATTTTAAATCTGATCAATCAACGGACAGACCATAATTCTCAATTAGTTAGTTCTCGCTCAGTTAGTTCCCGGCCAGTCCTGTCCAAGCTCAGGCGGAGTGCTGTCCGCATTAATAACCAGCTCCAAGAACGAGAAGAGGAGTTAACCAGCTGGCAAGTTCTGTGGCGAGCTGCACCGATTGGCTATATTCAGCTCAATGCCGATAATCAAATTTTGTGGTGTAATGCCCCAGCCCAACAACTACTTCACCTCGCGGACTGGCAACCAAATAAGCCACCAGTATTACTTGCAGTAGTGCGCTCTTATGAGTTGGACCAGTTGATTAGTCAAACCAGAAAAACTCAGGTAGGTAGCGAGTTAGAGTGGCAGTTATATCCTAACTATAGTGATCAGCCTGCTGATGGTTTAGCAACTACGATCAAAGCTGTGACTGTGCCTCTACCCCGAAAAGCCGTGGGGATTTTCTTGGAAAATCGCCAACCCCTGGCGGCCATCAATAAAGCCCGCGATCGCTGGACTACCGACTTGGCGCACGAATTACGCACACCCCTAACCGCGCTGCGTCTGATGACTGAAACCATTCACAGCAAGGTGGAACCATCCCTCCAGCAGTGGACTGACCGCATGATCCCGGAGATCGATCGATTAACCAAATTAGTACTGGGTTTTCTAGAATTAAATCAGCTCCAAGAAAATGCTCCCCAACACATCAAGAAACAGCCCATTCAGCTCGATCAATTGATGGAAGATGCTTGGCATATTTTAGAACCTTTGGCAAATCAGAAAAGCATTTCTTGCCAGCAAACAGGTGACACCAGCTTTAAAGTATGCGCCGATCCGGTTAGTCTCACCCAGGTTCTGATCAATCTTTTTGATAACGCGATCAGATATAGTCCAGACCACAGCCAGATTCGGGTAATTACCCGTAGCCAAAAACAGCTGGTTGAAATTGATATTATTGATGCTGGCCATGGTTTCAATCCGCAGGATTTAGATCAGGTATTCGATCGACTGTTTCGCAGCGATCTGGCTCGTCACCAGCAAAATTCGGCTACCACCATCACCACTGGTAGCGGATTGGGACTATCGATCGTTAAACAAATTATCCTTGCTCATGGTGGCAACATCACCGCTCAAAATCATCCGGAAACTGGTGGTGGCTGGCTCCAAATTCAGTTACCAACTAGCTGATTACCATAATTACATTTTGAATAGTGGAAGCATTGTGTTGTAAAATCTTGTAAGTATAAATACTGAACACTATGTATGCTCAGATACATTGATCATGTTATTTTCCATAGTATTCTTTAAACTGTAGCAAAATACACGGGTGTGAGAAGCATGTTTTCCCCAATGACACGTAAAAATATTAAGATTTCCGGCCTGATTCTGGGTCTAGTTGTTATGGCAGCTAGTAATCCAGTCATGGCAAAGGAAGCCCCCGCTCCCGAGTTGCAAGCACCTAACACTGGTCGCAGCGAAGCTCAGCCAGCCGGCGAAATGGTGAACCCATCTGATCGCAATTTTCAAACATTGCAACGCCTCAACAACCGCTACCAATGCGGGGTTAGCACTAGTCAAGAGCCGGTTTCTCGCTCAGCTTTCTCGAAAAATGTGGAAGTTTGTCTCAAT
>JAYUSR010000135.1:0-16232 GCA_043755575.1 Synechococcales cyanobacterium | reverse complement strand
CGGAATAATAATCGTGTTTTGTTTGGCTAAGCCATGGAAATGTCCTGGATTGGGTTTGGTGGCCAAGTAGATAATCGTCTCGATTTTGCCTAGTGCTGCCTGGGCTTCTGCTAGGTTAGGATTCGCGCCGTAGAGATTGCCGCCTAGACAAATCAGGGTATCTACTTGGTCGGCATTCGCGGCCTCAATTAATTGCCGGGTGCGATAGCCCGGTTGGGGATTGAGCGGACGACCCAGTAATTTTTCTAGCGCCTGCAAAATCCGGGGTTGCAAATGCGCTGTTACTCCCATGGAGCCAAAGCCTTGGACATTGGAGTGGCCACGAATCGGCATTAAGCCAGTCCCTTCCCAACCGGCGTTACCAGTAAGCAAGGCCGTGTTGGCGATCGCATGGATATTATCAACTCCATTGGTTTGCTGAGTGACCCCCATCGCCCAGGCAAAAACTACCGCCTGAGCTTGACCAATCATGCGCGCCGCTACTTCGATGGCATGCTGCTCCACACCACAAGTGCTAGTAATTCGCTGCCAACTAGTGGTTTGCGCTTGCTGGGTGACTGCTGGCCAGTCGATCGTATGAGCCTCTAGATAATTTGGTTTAATTAAGTTGTGTTCAATCAGAGCTTTTTGAATCCCGACGAACAATGCTACATCGCTGCCGGGAATAGGCTGCAAATAGAGGGAAGCAATCTCTGAACCGGTTAATAGTGAAGTGAGCGGATGGGCGGGCGAGGCAAATTTCACCAGTCCCACTTCCACGATGGGATTGATCACCAGCACCTGACCACCGCGATCGCGCAAGGCAATCAGTTCATTCATGAGGCGGGGATGGTTCGCGGGGGCGTTGGAACCAATCAGCACCACGCAGTCGGCTTGACGGAGACTTTCGAGGCTGACCATTGAGGTGCCGGTGCCAAACATATTCTGCAAACCAATGGTGGAGGGGATATGACAGAGATCGGAGCAATCGGCTAAGTGATTGGAACCGATCGATCGCATCATTAATTGCAGTAAAAAAGCAGCTTCGTTGGAAGAGCGACCAGAGCTATAAGAAGCCACTCGATGGGCTGGTTGGCGAAAGGCCGTGGTGGCAATTTGATAAATTTCTGGCCAGCTAATTCTTTGATAGTGACTGCTACCCGCTCGTTTAATTACGGGGAAACTCAGCCGTCCTAACCGATCGGCCTCCAGAGAACTTAAACTCTGAAGTCCACTCAAACTATGTCGATCAAAGTAATGTTGTTCAATCCCCGGTTGCAATTCAGCCGCGATCGCTTCGACACTTTTCGCGCAGCGCTGGAGAGTTTCACCGAGTTCGTTGGCAAAGCCCCCTTTTTGGCCACCGGTACCCCAGGCACAAGATAGACAGGCACTTTTGTGATTGAGGGTTTGCCATAGCTTGCTGCCAGTGGGCGTGATTGTTTGTTCAGCCCAATATTTAATAATGGGGAAACCGCCTCCCATCGTTGGCTTGGGGAATGGTTTATTTAACTTTGGATCTGTTGACATGTTGGTGTCCTCATTTGGTCACAAAGAATTATATTTAGACTAAATTTAGACCGAGAGCGCTTACTTACCTTTTCCGCCGGGGTGGTTGGGTTCTGGCGTATCGTGGCATATCCGAAAACTCTAAATATTCCATCAATAATTCTTCCATATCAATCTCATCGGGCTGCTGGAGCATGGGTGGTCCCAGCAAAAACTCTTTAATGGTGATCCGTTTATCACGGAATTTAACTACAAATTCGTGAACATCCTTTACTAGTTGACATTGCTCTTCGGCTTCGGCAATCGCATCACTAATCGGGTCAATACCGGCTTTGATTAGTTGGCGATGTTCCGTGGCTATCGCCCCCTCCTGAGAATTCCTCGCTAGCCGTAATTCTTGTTTGAGGCTGTCAAACTGGCTCTGGAGAAATTCATTTTCTTGCTCGACGCGAGCGCAACGCCGCGTTAGATCATCTTCGTTATCGCGATCGATCATCTCTCCCATCTGATGCTGTTTCTCGATCGCCAATAGCTTTGCCAAATCGCCATTTTGGTAGGCTTGGTTAATTTCCTTCATCACCTCAGCGTGATATTCCTGATCGGCATCGGCTCCGGCCTTGTCTGGGTGAAAGACATCAGCTAAGCGCAAAAACAACTGACGAATTTTTTTCAGTTCATCTCGATCAGGTTTGGGCGCAGAATCACCTAAATCATTGATCGATCGATTCCCCGACCATTCTGAATCAGTCTCTCCAAAATCGGGGAAATCATCCATGTCAAAATCAAACATCCCATCTCTGTCTAGCTGGCCAGTGTCATCCAAATTGGGGCTAATTAGACCGGAGATCTGCATATTTTGATAAATACGCTGGATGTTTTGCCTGGTCTGTTTACCAAATTTCCTGCCATTGAAAATCTCGGCAAAAACGGCATGAATCTGTTGGTCAATTTCCAACAGCTGTTGTAAGACTGGCGCACTGCGCTGCGCCAATTCGCGGCCAAGCTCTTGAATTCGATCAATCAAATTCTCTAGCTCAGTGCGTTTTTTATTAATTTGCTTGAGTAGTTTTTCATTATTTTTTTCTAGCAACTCCAGTCTAATTCGCAGGTCAGAAAGCGCTAGACCCTGATGGGCAGGAGGTCGAGCGCTGGCTGCTTTAGTTTTTCGAGTCGTGGCAGGAGCCGATTTCTGAGCCATGAAACTAGCGGTGGGGTGAAGATGGCATTTGCATTATTCTAGTGGATTTGGTTGAAGCTTGTACTACAAATACTCACCTTGATCCTCAAATGCTTACCAGAATAGGCTTTTGAGCTAACAGCTTTGCCGGATTTGTCATGTATGGGGTAGAGTGGGACAACCTGCCCTCGAACTGCATTTTCTATGGACAATAAAACAGATATTCTTCCTCAACTTCAGACCTGGATTGCTGATCTAGGATTGAAAGCCATTGCTGCTTTTCTGATCATGATGATTGGTATCCAGCTCGCCCACTTTCTCCAAGCTATAGTTAGTAAAGCTGTTCAAAAAGCCAGAATAGATGCCACCCTGGCCTCATTCGCCAGCAATTTGGTGTACATTGCAGTGGTGACAATGACAGCGATTGTAGCTTTGAGCCAGTTAGGGGTGCAAACTGCATCATTTATCGCTATTTTGGGTTCAGTAGGGGTAACGATCGGACTGGCTTTGCAAGGTTCTTTATCTAACTTTGCTGCTGGAATTTTGATTATTTTGTTGCGACCATTTAAAGTTGGCGACTACATTGAAGGTCTGGGTATTGGAGGCACAGTCAAAAAAATTCATCCTCTTACCACCACTCTACTTACCGGTGATAATCGCACCGTGATTGCTCCCAATCGCAAGTTGTTTGATGATTGTTTAACTAATTATTCCGCGCAGCCCTACCGTCGGATCGATTTGGTGTTTGGGACTAAATATGAAAATGATGTCGATCGAGTAAAAAAAGTTATCTCAGATGTTTTGGCACAGGACCTGCGAGTTTTAAAGGAGCCGAAAACTTTGATTGGGATTTTGGATTGGGGCAGTGTGGGTATTCGGTTTGCGGTGCGTCCTTGGGTAAAAACTTCGGACTATTGGGATGTGTATTTTGAGACGCAAGAGGCGATTAAGAAGAAATTTGATGAGGAAGGTATTTTGGTGCCTAGTGAGCCAATAGTTTGAGTGTGGCTGGTAGCAATGGACGTCAACGTTGAGATCGATCACTTACAAATATCTGATACATAGCTAGAGTGCCCAAATTGACACTTGAGCTTAGATTAGGAGCCTGTCTGCATGAGTACCCTATATGAAATGTTAGACTGAATCCGTCGGCACAGATAATTATTAAAAGACCATATTAATGAATCAACAGCAGTGGACAAACGTTGACACCTATTTTTGTGATCTGCTAGTGCCATCTGATGCAGCATTAGACGCTGCCATCAAGAGCAGCGATCAAGCTGGTTTACCTTCTCATCATGTAGCACCCAATCAAGGTAAATTGCTGCAATTATTGGCACAGGTTCAAGGCGCGCGCAATATTCTCGAAATTGGAACTTTGGCGGGTTACAGTACCATTTGGCTGTTACGCGCATTGCCTACCAATGGTCGCCTAGTTACGCTGGAATCCAATCCAACACATGCTGAAGTTGCACAGGCCAACATCACACGGGCAGGTCTTAGTCACTTAGTCGAACTTCGATTGGGCAACGCACTGGAATCCTTGCAGAAGCTTGATGCAGAGGGTGGCGAGTCATTCGATTTCATTTTTATCGACGCAGACAAACCCAGCAACCCCGACTATTTGGCTTGGGCGCTCAAGCTATCTCGTATAGGTACAATCATCATCGGAGACAACGTAGTTCGTAACGGTGAGATTATTAACCCAAACAGCAAAGATGTTAAGGTTCAGGGCGTGCGCCGTTTTAGTGAATTGCTCGCAGCAGAGCCGCGTATTAGTGCCACAGCCTTACAAACTGTTGGCTGTAAAGGCTATGATGGCTTTATTATGGCGAGAGTAGAAAAGTAACGGTGGGTATTGCATACAAGCATGTACTCATGATCGATCAGCACCTAGCCAAGCCAACAAATCCGACATTTCACTAAAATCTAACAAAGCCTCACCCAACTCCTCCAAACATAACAATGGTAACGCTCTCACCTGATCCTCCACCTCGATCGAAACATTCCCCACCTGTCGATTTAATAAACGAAGAATTAGAGCTTGTTCTCCTTTCACCTCGCCCTCAGCTATGGCATCCCTATAAACCCTTGTTTGCTGCAATTCAATTCCTAACATCAGATCTACCTCATCCCTACTCAGAGTATTGAACTTATACAAGACGATCGTTGATACCAAATTAATTATATCTCTACTACCCTGTGCCTGTCCGATTAACCTTCTGGCTTCAGCAGTAGCTCGATCGCCCTCTAGCGTAGTCAAAACCATTAAGCCCAATCCTATTGGTAATCCCTCTTCACGTTCTAACGCATCAAGATAAATCGGCGTAATTCTGCCACTTGCTAGTATCTCCGCAACTATTTCTTTGTTTGATTGCTCTAAGCTACGCGATGGATAGATCGCTACTGCTCGCCAATCTGAGAACAAACAAAGGGTCGGTAACTGTTGAAATAGTTGGAAAAAAATCGTGTCTCGACGCATGGATAGTAAGTCGGAGGGCAAACGTTCAGTATCTCATTAATCTTGGGGTGATTGAGTTCTCGGCTGAATCTAACCGTCTCCATCAAAAGCATTCACCAAGTACTTTTGCAAATGTAAGTAACTACCATTCTCTAGCTGCATCGAGTACAAAGCCTCTGTTTTTACCTTGCCCAAGCTGACTAAAGCGACATCAAAACGGCAAGGATACTCGGCTAAAGCAGGATTAAGTCCCAAAAACATCTGAGCACCGTGGATAATTTTAGACTGTTTGTGATGATCGATCGACAGTAACCCATTAGCATCCCAGTTTCTCTTGCTGCGGGTTTTGACTTCAATAAAAAGCACTGTACCATCCTGCTTTTGAGCAATCAGATCAATCTCCGCTCGACGGCTGCGCCAGCGATAGTGCAAAACCTGAGCATTTTTAGTTTGTAGCCACACTCCGACTAATTCTTCACCTTGTTGGCCAACAGTCGCCATTTTAAAAGCCTAATGCTCTGGCACCTTGATAGAATAACAAGCTCACGACCCAGGCTAAGCCGATCGACCAAGAAACTGAGAGTAGGGCAAATTTGATGCTCTTAGATTCCGTTTTAATCACAGCTACCGTCGAAAGACAGGGCACGTAGAGCAAAGTGAATAACATAAAGCTATAGGCTTGCACCCAGTCAATTTCTTTAGCAATCACGCCTGCTAGTCCAGCTTCTTCCTTGGTGGCATATATTACTGCTAACCCACCCAGTACAATTTCTTTAGCAATAAACCCAAAAATCAGCGCCACCGATAACTTCGGATTAATCCCGATCGGACCCAAGATTGGTTGCAGAGCGTGGCCAATCATCCCAGAAATAGTTTGGGCACTAGCGGGAGCAACGGTGGTGGGCAAATTATTACAGAGCCAAATCATCACTACCCCAAAAATGATAAATTTCCAGGCGAATTTTAGGAAGTGCTTGGTTTCTAGCCAAGCTCGCAGTAGCATTTGGCGGACAGTGGGAAAGCGATAGGGGGGTAATTCTAAGACTAATGGTTCTTGATTCGGGTATCTTCCTTTAAAAATAAAAGCGGTGAGGATAGCTGCGGCAAAGCTGAACAGATAGAGGCTAAACAGCACTAGGGGTGCGACACTGGCACTAAATAGTGCTGTTGTCATAAAAATAAAAACATTCAGCCGTGCTGAACAGAGCGAAAACGGAATCACCAACATGGATAGCAGACGGAGAGCGGGCGATCGCATGACCCGTAAACCCATTATTGCTGGGACATTACAGCCAAAACCCATCAAAGACATCACGAAAGAGCGGCCATCCAGACCGAGGCGCTCCATGAAGGCATCCATCAGATAGGCAGATCTGGATAAGTAGCCACTATCCTCGACAATTGCCATGCAGATAAAAAACAACCAAATCACCGGAATGAATGCTGCAACTGTGCCCACCCCTTGATACAGTCCATCAATTAACAAATCGTGGGGAAATTTCGGCAACCAGCTCAAAGCTGGCTCTAGGGCGGCGGTTTTGAACCACTCCACTCCTTGATTCAAGCTATCCTGAAGAGGTTTGCCGACGGTATAAACTACCTGAAACATCAGGTACATAAAGCCGAAGAAAATTGGTAGCCCCAAAACCGGATGGAGTAATATCCGATCGAGCTTCGTGGTAAAAGTGTCTTTAAAGTTGGTATCTAATCGGAAGCCAGCTTGGAGCAATTCGCCCATTTCGGTGGCAAATTGCTGATCCGCCACGACGTTTTTATCAATTTTACCGGCTAGTACTGGCTCTGACTGTAATTCCAATTGCTCAGCGATCAGCTTCCGCGCCTGACTATAGCCCTGTCCATACTTAGCGCTAATCTGTACTACTGGCATTTGCAAATGGTGAGAGATTTGGTTCGGATCTATATGCACCCCAAACTTGGGGGCTTCATCAGCCATATTCAATAGCAACAAAGCGGGCAAACCCAGATGTTTAACTTGCAAAGCCAGACTGATCTGTCGATCGATCTGCACTGAATTGAGAATAATAACTACTAAATGGACTGGATTGTTTTCCAGAAATCGGCGTACCACTTCTTCATCTTCCGAAAAGCCCCGCAGGTCATAAATACCAGGTAAATCAACCACCTGAGTTGCTTGTTGACCTAATTTGATTTTGGCAACCATCAAATCAACCGTAATTCCTGGCCAGTTGCCAATACTGGCATGAGCACCGGTGAAGCGATTAAAGAAAGTAGACTTGCCAGTGTTGGGCATTCCCAATACAGCAATTTGTTTCATTTCTGCCGTTGTGGTCACATCCAGTAGCGGGCTGCCATCGGGATTACATTTGCTACAGCTATTGGAATTAGTCATCTGCAATTATCTGATGAACTCGGGTTGGACTTGAATAGCTTTGGCATCACGACGGCGCATAATTATTTCAGTTGTACCAATCCGGACATGCAGAGGACCACCGAACCAGGCTTTGCGAACGATCGATATTTTCTTACCTGCTCGAAACCCCAATGCTTGTAATCGTTGTTCTAGAATTGCTTCGGCTTGTAGCCCCAAAATCAAGGCTGTGGTTCCTAATGGCAAGTTACTCATTTCGGTCAGAGACATTCAACTTTCCCGATGATTAAAATAGTTATTTGCAGACTAATTCGCTAGACAAACTTTATCCATATCTTTGCATCTTAGCTTTGTGCCTAACTAAGTTGCTGGCAATGTATCCATCCTAACTTTTATGAGAAAGAATGTCGATAAGATGGCAGTCGAGGTAAGCGGTCACAATAATCCGGCACAATGTTAGTAGTCAGTAAGTTGTCTGCCGTGAAAATCGATTAATTACCATGCTTCCCAAATACCTCTCGATTATCCAGCGGTTTTGGACAGCGGCAATCGCTGCTGAAATGGAATACCGCCTAAACTTTTGGATCGAAACCTTCACCAGCGTGGGTAACTTCGCGGGTAGTTTGTTTGGTCTATACTTGTTTTATCAGCGGGGCTATCAGTTCCCAGGCTGGTCTTGGTCTTCGGCCTTGATTGTGGTGGGAGTATTCACTTTTTTTCAGGGTGTGTCGGCAGCTTTCCTCAGTCCTAATCTCAGTAAAATCATTGAACAAATCCAAAAAGGTACCCTAGATTTTGTGCTGCTGAAACCGGTGAGTAGTCAGTTTTGGCTATCCACTCGATCGATCTCGCCTTGGGGTTTACCGGATGTCTTTCTGGGGATAGCGTTGGTCATCTACGCTGGGAATCAACTGCGTTTGCCGGTAAGCAATTACTTTTTGAGCTTGATTCCGCTCACTGCGGCTTTTTTGATTCTCTATAGTCTGTGGTTTATGCTCGGTGCCACCAGTATTTGGTTTGTCAAAATCTACAATGTCACTGAGGTGTTGCGTGGTTTACTGGAAGCTGGTCGCTATCCGCTGGTAGCCTATCCGGTGGCTTATCGGTTCTTTTTTACTTTTGTGGTACCGGTGACTTTTATTACTACTGTCCCAGCGGAGACTTTATTGGGTCGGGTCAATGTAATGAGTTTGGGTGGTTCGATCGGACTGGCTATTCTACTAATGTTCCTCTCCAATCGCTTTTGGCGTTTTGCTTTGCGCTTTTATACCAGTGCTTCCAGCTAGTATTCTGGCGCATACTATTACTAGTCAAAATTTAGAACCACCTACCGAGCTGCCCGTATTTCTTCTTGAATAACTCGACACAATGTTTCCTCATCTAGCGGCAGCTTTGCCTTATTCAGATACTCACGCAAAGCTTCATTCATAGCAGTTTGATAGCCCTTGCCAGCAGCATCACCGCGTTGCCGAAACGTCTCCAACACATCGTCATCAATATAGATAGTAATGCGGGTCTTACCTGTTTGAGGAATGACCGCACCGCGTTTTCCCTTACTAAAATCATATTTCGCTTTCATACATATATTGTATGCATGTAATAAATTTTGCGTTTTGAAGTCAAGTCAGATTGGCTCTGCTAGCATTAGATACACGATGATATAGATATATTTGTACAACGCCATTCTATGGAATTCCCCTTACCTTTTAGCTTGGCGCTCTTACCAGCCGATACTTACCTTGTCGGTGGTGCCGTGCGGGATGCCCTATTAAATAGACAGCGTTACCCGATCGATCTAGATCTAGTAGTACCAGTGGACGCGATCAAACTTGCCCGCCAGATCGCCAGCCAGTATGATGCTGGATTTGTGATTTTAGATGCTGATCGATCGATCGCCCGCCTAGTATTTTCCGAAATCACCGTAGACTTTGCTCAGCAGGTTGGGGGTAGCCTAGAGTCTGATCTGCACCGCCGGGATTATCGGATGAACGCGATTGCTTACCATCTGCCCACCCAGCAACTCGTTGATCCGCTGGGGGGAGTGGCCGATATTGAACAGCGGATAGTACGGATGATTGCGGCGGAAAATCTAGCCGACGATCCCCTGCGACTATTGCGGGGTTATCGCCAAGCAGCACAATTGGGCTTCTCGATCGATCCAGCCACCCAAAGAACCATTCAAGAACTGGCTCCGCTGTTGAGCCAGGTCGCTGCCGAGCGGGTTTTTGCCGAAATCCGCTACTTGATCGGCAGCAGCTTGAGCGATCCCCACCAATTAGCAGCGGTGGTAGAGACTGGACTATTTGATGATTGGTTGCCCGGCATTAATAGTAACTATAGTGACTTCAAACTGTTGGACGAATTAAACATGGTAGTCGCAGCTGTGCAGATGATCGATCGTACCTATCCAGCTTTAAGCAATATTCTCAATCAAAATTTGCGCCCCACCATTAATATGACTGGCGCTGGTGCTGCCTTGCTCGCTTGTCTACTGCAACCCATCGCTGCTAGTAGTCGCCAGTTGCTGACTAATCTCACGGCTAGTAATACCGAAATCAAAGCGATTCAGACAGCACTCAAGTGCTTTCCCCAACTAGCCAAGTTATCATCAGCGGAACCGGTAGCTCAATATCACCTGTTCCGAGAAGTCGGCGCTGTCTTTCCCCTGGCAGTGATTTTGAGCTTGGCCAGCGGTCAGCCCTTGTCTGAGATCAGCCATTTGATTGATCGATATCTAGATCCTACCGATCCCCTTGCTCATCCGATCCCATTGCTGAATGGTACCGAGTTAATGCAAGTCTTAGCTCTCCAACCATCACCCCTAGTTGGTCAGTTATTACAAGAATTACAGTTAGCTCAGGTATGTAACAAGATTCGTACTAAGCCAGAAGCCGTAAACTATGCCCTGACCAGTTTAAAGAAATTAAGATCTTGTTATATTTGAAGGAGAAATCACTAGTAGTTGCTAGGATGTAGTTCATGCAACCTCATCCTCTCTCGTTTGCAAATAGAATCTGTGTAAGCAGTTTGTGAACTATCACAATCTCGACATATGGCGTGTTCTTATTTTCAGGAACGGGGAATGATAAAACTACCAGCTTCACGTTTACCGCCTACAAACAGTTCTCAGTTTATGAATTCGCCTGTACTGCCAGATATAGATTCGCCTCAGCCCCGCCGTCGTCGATCCCCTATCAAGTTATCTACCGCCTGGTTGCCCACCAAAACCGCTTGGATTAGAGCTTTGTGTCTATTGCCACTAGTGCTGCCAGGTATGAGAGTTGTCGCATCGGGCTTGTCTTGGTTTACTTGGATGAGCTTTCCTTTTAGTTGGCTATTGGCGGCGGTAATGTTCATGACTATGCATGTGGCTATTCCAGTCTTGATCTTGGCTGGTCTCTATCAGCTAGTAATGTCTTGGCGACGGAGTTCCAATCGTTCGGCGTACCGAACTGCTTGGTTCGCAATTTCCACTATAGTGATCATCTTTCTGTCTTTCGCAGGCACGGTCAGCATTACAACTATAATTGAAAATTCTATCTGCCAAATAGTTCAATCATTCACTTCGTCCAATGTTTGTATGGGTCATTTTGCACCAACAGGAATTCAGGACTTAGCAGCTAGCATTGATGCCTATAACTTCCAGTTTTATACTTGGGCTTTGTGGTTAACAATCACTGCTTATTTGTATCAGCTAGAAAATATTTTGCAGGAGCGTTATTCGCCCCAGTTCAAAAACGCCCTGGGAAATTATCACGCTAATGAAGCTGTGGTGGTGACTCGAACTATCAATGTATTGCCTCTCAATGGCGAAGATACTATCAGCCAAGAATACTTGGATGAAACAGCTTAGCCTTTGACTCCGCTGCTGATATCGGTAGGTACAATGTATTTCTGGACAAACAGGAAAAGAATTAACACAGGGGCGATCGATACGATCGCCCCTGCTGCTATGAGCCGCCAGTTAGAACCAAAAGCGCCAGTTGCCAGCTTGGAGACGGCTAGGGGCAAAGTGTAATAATTCTCATCGCTGGCTACAATTAATGGCCACAGAAAATCGCTCCAAGCGCCAATGAAAACAAAAATCGAGAGCGTAATCAGAGCTGGACGAATGGCGGGTAGCATAATATGCCACCAGATTCCCAAATCAGAGCAGCCATCCAGCCGCGCCGCTTCCTCTAGTTCTTGAGGCACCCCCTGAAAAGCTTGGCGCAACAGATAAATCCCAAAAGCGGAGACCACGTTGGGCAATACAATTCCCAAATAACTATTGACCAGTCCCAGCTGTACTGTGATGATGTAAAGCGGAATCATCACAATTTGAAAAGGAATCATCAGGGTAGACAGCACCATTGCCCAGATAATTTTATTGCCAGAAAACTGAAGTCTGGCCAGGGGATAGGCAGCCAAGCTGCAAAATAGTAGATTACAGCTGACACTAAGCACGGCCACCACCAAGCTATTCCACAAAGCCTGGCTAAAATTGCTACTCTGAAACACCTCTACGAAATTATCGAGAGTCGGGGCGCTGGGTAACAGCTGGGGTGGCGACTGAAAGACATTCTCCGAGCTAGATTTGAGGGCGGCGCTACCGAGCCACAATAAGGGAGCCAGAGTCAAGGTGGCCAAGCCACCCAGGAGCAAGTAGTTAGCAATATTTCGTCCGATCGCAGATTTAGCCAGGTTAGTCATGAGCCGGATACCACAGGTCTTCAATTTGTTGAGCGATCGCTATCGCCATTTCCCGGTTGTTTTGATCGAGAATGACGGTCACATGGCCAAGCTTACGGCCAGGCCGGGCTTGTTTTTTTTCATACCAATGAAGATAAGTGTGTGGTAACGCCGCGATTTTCTGGCGCTGATCTAGATAATCGTTAGTCTTGGCTTCATACCCCAATAAATTTACCATTACGGCTCCGGCACAGTGGAGACTGGGATCGCCGAGTTCCATTCCGGCCACCGCTCGCAGGTGTTGAGCAAACTGCGAAGTCTGGCACGCCTCAATGGTGAAATGACCAGAATTATGGGTGCGGGGTGCTAGTTCGTTAATTAACACCCGACCATCAGCTGTCAAAAACAGTTCGATGCCCATCACCCCGACGGTGCCTAAGTTGTCGAGAATCCGGTGAGCCAATCGATCGATCTCTAACTTCAGCTGATCGCTAATATCTACGGTGGTATAAACCCGCCGACAAACTTGTTCGACCTGCTGGGTTTCCACTACTGGATACACTACGATTTGGCCAGTGATCGATCGAGCGGCCATCACTGCCAACTCACAAGTGAAGGGTACAAATTCTTCGATTAGCATCTGTTCTAAAGGCAGGGCGGCTAAGGTAGCGGCATCTTTGACAATGTGGGTGCCCTGGCCATCGTAGCCATTTCGCCGAGCTTTGACGACGATCGGAAACTGCCAATCGGTGGGTTGGTAATCCAAGCCAGCACAGAATCTGGGCACTGGTAGCCCTAGTTGCTTCAGGTATTGCCGTTGATCATATTTATCTAACAGGGGAGCCAAGGCTGCCAAGGGTGGCCGGAAGCAGATCCCCGGCAGCGCACCCAGCGCCGCTAAATCCACAAATTCATTCTCGAAAGTAACCCAGTCACATTCCTGAGCTAATTTGGCGGTGGCTGGCACATCATCGATCGCGGCCAAAACCGCGTGACTGGCCAAGCTAACAGCGGTATCTGTCGCATTGGGGGTCTGAATATTTACTTCCAGCTCCAGTGCGGCGGCTTCCTTCGCCATCATCCAAGCTAGTTGGCCACCGCCAATAATTCCTACTCGTTTCATGTTTTTTATAAAAAATGCCATTAACAGCCCAGAGAATCACGGGTAGCAACGCCAGTGGTGGGATTTACGCCATCGGCTTGCTCACAGAGTTGTTTAACTTGCACCTTCCCCAAAATCGCGCCGCTGAAATCGGTGCCATGAATATTGACATTCTTAAATCTAGACCTCAGCATGATGCTATCTACCAAAATGGCATCACTTAGATCCGCACCATTGAATTTCACCTGATCGATTAATGCTTGAGTGAGGTTGGCACCATGCAAATTGGTATTGACCAACGAAGAAGTACTCAACACCGCCCCGACCATATCGGCTCCGGCGAAATTTGTGCTTTCTAGGTTGGCATTAGAAAATTCAGCTTTTTGGAGTTTTTGGCCAGAAAAATCTTTGCGGGCTAGCTCAGCGTTGCTAAAAGATAACGGCGGTGCGGGCAATGCCCAAGCAACGGTAGGAATTAGCCACAAACAACAGGCCAAAATAACAGCGAAAATTTGGGACATGAGATAATTAAAGAAAGTTCATAATGCCTCTGCTATTGTATGGCAGAATCACTTGCTACCTATGATTAAACTATTCATGACTTGGTTGCTAAATGCGATTTCGTTGCCCATTACTGCCGAAATTGTGAATCAGTTGATTCCTAAAGGGTTCAGTTTTACAAATACTACTGCGGTGATCGGGGCAGCGGTACTTTTGGGCGCGGTTAATACTTTCATTAGGCCAGTACTCAAGCTTTTGACTTTCCCCCTCACCTTGCTAACGCTGGGTTTGTCAGCGATCGTATTGAATGTGGCTTGTTTGCTGGCAGTAGATTGGTATCGGCCAGATTTTATAATTAACGGCTGGCAGCCAGCCATTTTAGGGACATTTATACTTTCATTGGTCTCCACTCTCCTCAATGGATTATTCAATCGGCGCTAATAATCCGCTATTCTGGATCGTTGGCTATCAAACCGTGAAATTTTAGGAGTTAACAGTGGAACGGACATTTATCGCGATTAAACCAGATGGTGTACAGCGCGGCTTAGTTAGCGAAATTATTGGTCGATTCGAGCGCAAAGGCTTTACCCTAGCGGGTATGAAGCTGATGATGGTGAGCCGGGAATTGGCCGAGCAACATTATGGTGTGCATAAGGAAAGACCATTCTTTGCTGGTCTAGTAGATTTTATTATTTCAGCACCAGTGGTGGCGATGGTCTGGGAAGGCGATGGCGTAGTGGCTTCCGCTCGCAAAATAATTGGTGCCACTAATCCGCTGACTTCGGAGCCGGGTACAATTCGTGGTGACTTGGGCGTGAGCATTGGTCGGAATTTGATTCATGGTTCGGATGCGATCGAGACGGCTCAACAAGAAGTAGCTCTGTGGTTTAATCCCGAAGAGTTATCTACCTGGAAGCCAACAATTACTCCTTGGTTGTACGAGTAAGAAGAGATTCCCCTAAATCCCACTTAGAAAGAGGGCTATGATTCAGTCAAAAGCCCCTTTCTAGGGAGTTTTGGGAGTTCCAAGTTCAGACAATCTGATGGCAAATATCACAATTTTTTATTAAAAACTTTATTACCCATGTTAGATCCCAAGCAAATCCCCCAACAAAAATCTGTACCCGATCGCGTGGGCATTGACGGCGTGAAAAATATCATCGCCATCTCCAGTGGCAAAGGCGGCGTGGGTAAAAGTACGGTTTCCATCAATGTAGCAGTGGCTTTGGCGCAGCTAGGAGCGCGGGTCGGTTTGATTGATTCAGATATTTATGGCCCCAATGCACCGATTATGTTGGGATTGACTGGCACCAAAGCCAAAATGCCCGAAGGTGGCAAGCTGATTCCGCCCAGCAACCACGGAGTAAAAGTGGTGTCGATGGCTTTTTTCATTGAACCCGATCAACCTTTGCCTTGGCGCGGTCCCATGCTGAATGGGGTGATTCGGCAGTTTTTGTATGAAGTGGACTGGGGCGAACTAGATTACCTGATTGTAGATCTGCCACCTGGAACTGGCGATGCTCAATTGACTCTGGCTCAGGCGGTACCAATGGCTGGAGCGGTGATTGTGACTACGCCGCAGGATGTGGCGATCGCCGATGCTCGCAAAGGTTTGCGGATGTTCGAGAAGTTCACGACCATTCTGGGCGTGGTCGAAAATATGAGCTATTTTATCCCGCCGGATATGCCCGATCGCCAGTACGATATTTTCGGCTCCAATGGTGGCCAGAAGTTGGCATCAGAATTGCAGATTCCTTTGCTAGGTTGTATTCCACTAGAAATTCCAGTGCGGGTGGGTGGTGATGCTGGTCAACCGATCGTGGTTGCGGCTCCGGAGTCTGCGGCGGCTCAAGCCTTGGTATCGATTGCTGAAGCCATTGCGGCGAGAGCGAAGGTTTTGGCTTTAAGTCTCTGAAAAGATTTATTGATCATGCTGCCCAGTAGCCGAAATTTATCAATCTAGTGAAAAAATTTTAGATGATGCATCAGGCTAGCAATCAATGTACCAGGCAGGCTTAATCGCTGTTGAAAATTCACTAAATCTTGGTACCGTCCTTGCTCTAGTCGATTAGCAACAATAGTCTGAGCGAGTACGGGGCTGACCTCGGCGAGCTGCTGGAGTTCGGCGGCAGTGGCTTGGTTGACATCAAATTGCAGAATTTGTAAATCGGGATGACGGTATTGAAAACTTAAAACTAAGCTCCAAGACTGAATCCGTTGGAATGGCATTCCTAGGGCGGCGGCTACGTCTTCGATCGAGTAAAACTCTACACCGGCATTTTGCAAGGTGACTAAAGATTTAGCTTGATGAATAGAAATTCCGGGTAAGCGCAGCCAGTCATCAACAGTGGCGCGGTTAGCATCAATTTTCACACCTAGTTTAGCGGCGGTGGCTAGCTCGGCCAGGGATTGAAAGCGATAGTGAGGATCTTGGACAATTTGACGATGGCGATCAAGAAAGGACATACATTTGATTTATGAG
>JAYUSR010000134.1:0-16244 GCA_043755575.1 Synechococcales cyanobacterium | reverse complement strand
GGTTTCCATAACCGTCTCATTGTTTTTATTACGCCCCTTTTTTCATATTTCTGTCCTTTTGGCAAGCCCTTATCGATAATGGTGCAAGATCTGAGTTATGCTATCTGGCAGATGGCTGTCTATCACAATTAAAGTAATCTAATCATTATCGATTTACAACAATGCCACCCAAAGGCCGGAACTTCTCCTAGCTTTTGGATGGCACCAAGAAGATCTGTGCAACTTAGCTGCGGTTCATCGATGGCAAAATAGCAGGCACATCTGGAACCGGACTTTTTACTGGCTCAGACAAGATACTACGGTAATAATCAACCGTTTTGCAAATTGCATCATAGTGATCGAAGAATTGATAATTCTCAAAGACCTGCTGAAATTGCTCAGGATTCATGATTTTTTTGGCAGCACCATCAGCATAGTCTTTGCGAAAAACTAACTCACCTTGAAAACCGACAGCTTGAGCAATCAACACCGCCGATTCTCGAATCGTATATCCTTTTCCCTGAGCCAGATTCAATGGTTCATCTAAGGATAAATTACGATCGATCGCTAGCGCCAGCAATTTCGCTACGTCTTCAACATAAATCCATTCCCGAATTGGTTGGCCACTGCCCCAAATTTCAAAGGTTGGTTGTTGTTCCTGCTTAGCATGCAACATCCGAATAATCATGCCGTTGAGAGCATGAACCTTTACTGGATCTGTCTTATCACCAGGACCGAAGGCGTTAGGAATCAAGTAATGACTGGTTTTAATCCCAAACTGTGATTCGTAGCAGCCAGACAGAGTATGGATAAATCGCTTGACATTGCCATAGGACTGCGCACTGGGATGAACGTGACCATTTAACCATTCTGACTCGGTATAAATTTCAGCCTCACCTGGGTAACAACAGTTGGAAAGTGGATTCACGATCGAACTCTGTGGACAAACTTCTTGCACTGCTCGATATAAGTTGAGCGCCATTTGCGAGTTATCAGCAAAGATGGTGCCATGGCGTTTGGATAAGTAGGGTATCCCGCCAGTATGGGCGGCCAAATTAACGATGACATCTGGTTGATACAACCTAATATATTTTCTGGTGCGCTCATAAGAAGATAAGTCAAATCCATCTTTTCTAGATAAAGCGATCGCACTATTCTGGGAAGAATTGAGTACTTTCAGTAGACTGGTTCCCATAAAACCATGTCCTCCCAGAACGAGAATCTTTTTTGTCATAGTAGATTGCCCCACAAAATGTTTTGCCAACTGCTGGAGTCTGCAAAATTCTACAGAAACACTCAGTAAATTGGACTTTTATCCTAATCTTTTTATCCTATCAGAATAAATGATCTAAAAATGTGGTTGAGTTTACAAATGTTCAAAAAATTTTGTAAATGAAAATAGCCTATTACTAAAATAGGCTTATTTTTAATGTGTTCAACGAAGCTTAATTGATCGCAAGCAACTCACCAAATAATCTAAATCGCTACGACTGTGATCGGCCATCACTGTCATTCTAATGCGACTAGTAGGTACTGTTGGTGGCCGAATCGCAGGCGCGAAAATCCCACAGAGTCGCAACGCTGTGGACACCTGAAGAGCCACAGTGGTACTGGGCAACTCCCAGCAAATCACTGCCGACTGCGAAGGCAAAATTCGGCCAATCGGCAGATCAATCAAAGCAGCTTGTAAATATTCAATATTTTGTTTTAGTCGATCGCGCCGTTCTGGCTCAATTTGTATCACTTGGAGCGCCGCAATCGCCGCTGCCGTATCCGCCGGAGACAAAGCCGTCGTATAAATCCAACTCGGACAGCGATTTCGCAAAAAATCAATCAGCGCCGCCGTTCCCGCTACATAACCACCCATACTACCCAGCGCCTTACTAAGCGTACCAACATGAATTAGTTCCTGCTGCTGAAGAGCATATTGCTCTACTCCTCCCGCCCCAGTCGCCCCTAGCACCCCCACCGCATGCGCTTCATCCACTAACAGCATCGCCTCAAATTCTTCAGCCACTGCCACGATTTCTGGCAAGGGACAGAGATCACCATCCATACTAAAAACCGAATCGGTCACAATTAGACAACGCCGAAAGTCTCCCCGGTGGGTTTGCAACTGAGCGCGTAAATTCGATACATCACAGTGTTGATACTCCAACACCTTGGCTTTACTTAAAACTGCACCATTTTTCAGGCTGGAATGATTATACCTGTCGCTTAAAATCACATCTCGATCGCCAACAACTGCCGCAATGGTTCCCAAATTAGCCAAATAGCCAGAACTGAACACCAATGCCGCATCTGTCTGATGTAACCGGGCGATCGATTGCTCTAATTCTTGATGCAAAGGACGTTGCCCAGTGACCAGCCGCGAACCAGTGCTACCAGTGCCGTAAATATTGATCGCCTCAATCGCCGCTGCCAGCAGACGTGGATCGGTAGCCAAGCTCAAATAATCATTACCGGCAAAATTAGTCAGCGGTTGGCCAGCCACCAAGATCTGCGATCCACTTGATTGCTCAATGGCCGCAGTCGATCGATACCAATGTGCTTGATGAATAGTTGCTAAAGCATCATCGATCCAATGATAGGGATAAGACATATTACCTGCCAACAGCAACCCCAGCCTGTACTAGCTAGGGTCTTAAATTATTAATTAAATTAGAATTAATTAAATTGAAGTTCCTACAGCAGCCAGGTACTCAGTGCAAAGTCACCAACAGGCTCCGGTGATTGCACCACCACTTCATGAGGAACAAGCGCACCGCCACTATTGTGAGCATGGCGAGTTTCATCAATTCTGTTTTTGAGGCTAGTGTTTTCTTTTGCTAAATTCAGAGCGTCTTTCTTGGCGCTATCTAGCTCACTTTTCAGCTGCTTGGTAGCAGCCAAATCTTTTTCGAGCTTGGCGATCGTTTTATCTTTTTCGACTAGCTCAGCTTCTAGTTCTTTAACTTTACTATTGGATGCGGAGTCGGACTGCTTAGTTTCTGGCATTTTTTCTGGTTCTGGGGATTGATCGTTTTTATCTATTTCTTGTTTTATTAAATCGCCGATACTTCGTCTCTTGACCATTAATTCCTCCAATCACGTTGTAATTCGTCAGCCACACGCCGGTAGTCGGCCTCCGCTTCGCGGGCTTGCTTACCCCGCATTTGGACGACAGTTGCTCCTTCTAGTGCCGCTCGTTCGTGAGCCTTATAGGCTCGGACAAAAGAGTGACAAGTAGGAATGCCCAAACTCATTAATTGATTTTGAGCCTCGATCGCTTCCCCCAAACTTCGACTATCGACCTTGGTAAACAAAACTCGATGTGGAATCTTGGTAGGTGAGACCACCTCTTGCACTGTTTGAATCAGGGCGACCAAATCCATCGGAGCACAAGGACTGGGCAAAACCACGTAGTCAGCGATTTCGATCATTGCTGCTAAAGCAGTAGCGCGCAGCGCTGGCGGCGTATCTACTAATACTAAATTGTAGCCTTGAAGTTGCTTTAAATTTCGCAGATCTTCAGGTTTAGTCATTTGTATACAATTAAACGGCATCTCACCACGACTAGCCCACCAGGTACAGCTACCCTGTTCGTCGGTATCTACTACCGAAACTTGATATTTTTCAGCCAAAATCGCTGCCAAGCCCATAGTAGTCGTGGTTTTGCCTACGCCACCTTTACCATTATGAACAACGATAATCTGGGGTTCTTTTTTCATGAAGATGCACTAAAAACGCAAATCAATCTTTACTCTCCGTAAAGACTAAGGCCAATATTATTAATCTTCCCTCATTGAATCATACCTACTGTTTTTATTGCTGGATATTCTAAATACGTAGCTGAAAAATTTATTAAAAAAATTCACCGTGAAAATCAAGCTAACAGTGAAGTGAATTTGTCACATAGAACATATCAATTTGCTATATTGTGTAAAGTTAAGTGTTGCCAAATACATTTGCTCGAATACCCCGTGCCAGAGATGACTTTTACTGCTGAAAATCTGCAATCTATCGATCGACAGTTATCGAATCGTCCGATCGATCTCGATCCGAGCGGCTATTTTATTATTTATGTAGATCGACCGGCTGGACTCATCTGCGCTAAACACTACACCAATGTAATTGATGATCGAGGATTAGCCGTAGACCCCGAAACTGGTAAGGTCATCCCGGCAAAAGGTAAAACAGCCCGCGCCACTTCAACCCTTTACACCGGTAGAACAGCCAAAGAGCTATGTGTAGCTTTGTTTGAGGGCAACCAACAAGTTCTAGTCACAATGTTGAATCATGCCGCCTATCTTGGTCGGGAATCGCAACGCGCTGAGGTTGCTTTGATTGATGGCACAGAATACATTCAAGACTAAAGGCCAGGTCTTTGAAAACTACAGGATAGTCTTGGTTTTGCAGCCACAGCTATCCTACGTTAATAAAAATCATAATCAAATGAGCATGGAGGGACTTGAACCCCCGACCCTCAGAACCGGAATCTGATGCTCTATCCACTGAGCTACATGCCCTAACTGTGCTAATCATAGCACAGCAACCAGTTCTAGAAAACTTGTTCGATTTCTTCAATTTCGGGAATGGCATCCCGCAGACGACGCTCAATACCCATCCGCAGGGTCATTGTTGAACTGGGACAAGAGCCACAAGCACCTTGGAGGCGTAGCTTGACGATGGGCCCATCGATTTCTACTAACTCGACGTTGCCACCATCCGAAATCAGGTAGGGGCGCATTTCGTCCAAAATAGTTTCGACGTTTTCGTTATTGAGTACTAGTGCTTCCATATTTTTAGCTCCAATCTTACTTAAACTTTATTGTAGCTGTTATTCACCCGCCGGAATCTGACCATCTTTAACCAGAGCCTCGTAAATCAAGGCAGTGGCCTCCCCTCTGGTGGCAGACTTTAGAGGCTGTAACTGAGTATTTTGTCCATCTTTAATCACAAAACCAGCAGCGATCGCCGCTCCCATTTTAGGACGGGCGTACTGAGGCAAAGCATCAGCGTCGGTGTATTTAGCCAGAGTTGCTTCCGCATCACTAGGCGCAGCCAAATTCATCCCTTTAGCCAGAGAAATCTGCATTTGGAAACGGGAAATTTTTTCATCCGGGGCAAATTTGGCTTGGGGATAGCCGGTCATAAAGCCCATCTTAACGGCTTTATCGAGAGCCACTCGGCGGGGGTAGCTATCCGGGACATCTTTGAATTCCAGCACCTGTTGGCTGACTGGTCGATCGAACGCTCGATCGAGCATTTTGGCATATTCGCCTCTAGTGATCGGAGCATTTGGATCAAATTTACCATTGCCAAAGTCATCCAACACCCCCCGTTCTTTCAACACAGTAATGTAGTCCTTACCCCAATACTGATCGGGCACATCCTGAAAAGCTGGAGTGCTGGAAGCAGGTTGAGACAGAGCCACTGATGGGGCGGTGACGATCGCGGCGGCAGCACCAGAAGCAACATTTGTCGGAACAGACTCTAACGATTCTGGCGGAGACGATTTGACAGCCACACTCTCAGTCGGGGCTGAAGCTAGCTGGGCAACAGTAGCAGATGGTGCTGTTAAGGGAAAAGTTTGGATCACACTGGCCTCGCCAGCAACCTGCTCCCCATTATTCAAGGAGGTATTCACTACTACTGGAGCTGGGCGATGCGTTAGTGACCACCAAAAAATTGTACCTAGGCCAGCAAAGGCGACCAATATAGCGATTAGTTCATCAGCTGTCAGCCGCCGCCGACGGTTGTTTGGGTTTTGAGTCATATGAGCAACCAATAGAATGGGTGTTAGTACTTCGTCCCCAAAACCAATCAGGGAATATTATTTTACCGGATATTAGCGTCTCAACTCCCAAAAATCAATGTAAATCACCATAATGTAACACTTACACTAAGTTACTTCGTGTTTCAGCTGCAAATATCGACTCAAAATTTCTTGGATCTGGGCTTGGATATCAGTCTCGGTACCGCTGGCATCTACTCGCCAAATTCGATCGGGATAAGCCTTTGCTAGTCCTTGATAACCCTGTTGCACTCGCTGGTGAAAGGCAATTTCATTCTTTTCCATCCGATCGATCTTGCCCCGTTTTCTAGCGCGTTGCAGACCAATTTTGACATCAACATCCAGCCAAATGGTTAAATTGCTCTCTAGACCAGCTGTCGCTAGATGATTGATCTGTTCAATCAACTTTAGATCCAAGCCTCGACCATAACCCTGGTAAGCAATAGTCGAATCGGTATACCTGTCACACAATACTAATCCGCCCACTTCGAGCTGGGGCTGGACAATTTCGGCTAAATGCTGCGCTCGATCGGCAGCATACAACAGCAGCTCTGCTCGATCGTCTAGCGGATAGTCAGTCTCCTCCTCTAGGAGCAGCTGCCGAATCGCCACTCCTAATCCAGTACCACCGGGCTGCCGGGTGGTAATCACCGGAATTTTTTGGTGGTAGCTATGGCGAAGCCACTGATAGGCATGGGCAATATGGGTGGTCTTTCCCGAGCCTTCTACTCCCTCAAAAACAATGAACTTTCCTTTCATAAATGGATTGAACTTTTAGAGCGTTGCAGTTCGATTGTGATTTTACCGCCAAAATCTGGAATCGGGGCAGCTAGTTTATGTAACTTCAGCTCGACCTGCTGTACATGATCATATTTAAGCACCGCTTGAGCTAAGGTTTCAGCTAGCTTTTCAACCAGCGCAAACTTTTGGGTACGGATCATCTCTTTCACTTCAGCAATGATACTGCGGTAGTCGAGGGTATCTTCCAATCGATCGCTGTGTCCAGCGGGCGCTAAATCAAGGCTCAGCCGCAAGTCTACTTCAAACCACTGGCCCAAAGATTGTTCTGCGGCCAAGTAGCCAGTATAGCCATAACAGCGAATACCAGTGAGCTGAATTACATCCATACAAATTTAACGATTGTTTCTTCTAATAGTGCTAGTTCTGCGGAGTGGTTTTCGAGTAGCACGGCGCTTTTTGCGAACAGTTGGTTTAACCTTTGGCGGAGTGACAGTTGGTGTTGGCATTGCGTCCGGTTTATCTTTATCTTCGTTAACCTTGGTAGGGTCAAAGACATTGGCTAATTGGAGACTAGCAAGCTGCTTTTCTAAAACTTTGGTTTCGGCGATCGGATCAAAAGAGCGAATATTGCTCATGCTCCCGATCGTCCTGAGGTTAAGCAGAGATAGGTTGAGAGGCATTTCTGGGGAGATTTTCTCTACTAAAGAGAGCAAACTATAAGCCACTATATAGGTCTCAGAGCCGATCGACACGGTTTGGCCTTTAGTGTAATAGCTAGCGGCAAAAGAACCAGCACCAAATGTACTCACAAAGGCTTGAAAGTTGCCAAATTCAAACTGGCCGTTGGTACTCATTGCTCGCCATTCGGGATTCAATTCCTTCAGCTTGATGGAGTTAGGAATGCTGTTCCCCTTAAAAACGTCGGCCAAGTTTTCTGCGAGTCTTGGTGCGCCATGAACGACAGGTTTGGTCTCTGGGATAGCCGCCCATACGGCTGGTTCAAAAGATCCGATCGTGATTATTCCCAGCATTCCCCAACAAGCTTTTCTGATGTTCAACATATAAACAGATGTATTGATGTCATAAATAATATCACTTTGATTTGCGGAATAACCAAGTTGACTGGAAGTTCTTTACTGCTTTGATCGCTCAACATCATCTAAAAAAAATAACTATGTAGAGATCGACTGGTAGATCGATCGAGGATCGAAACTTTTTGGCTACAGTAAATCATGATGAGTAAAAGATTTAGCCGCCGTACCAGCATAGCTAGCCACAATCTGCCCCTGACCTACTAAATGATACTTATAAGTGACTAATCCTTCTAAGCCCACCGGTCCACGCGGTGGCATTTTTTGGGTACTAATGCCCACTTCTGCACCCAGACCATAGCGAAAACCATCGGCAAAGCGCGTGGAGCAATTATGAAAAACTCCTGCTGCATCCACTTCTGCCCGAAAAGTTTGAGCCGCTGTGGCGTCTTCCGTGACGATAGCTTCAGTGTGGCGAGAACCATAGGTATTGATGTGATCGATCGCCTGCCCCAAATCAGGCACAATTTTGATCGCCACCACAAAATCGCTATACTCTGTGACCCAATCTTTTTCAGTAGCCAAGGGCAGACTAGAATTTCCCAAAAGTTCTTGGCCTAATTGGTCTAGTCGGACTTCTACGCCTTGATCTTGGAGAGCCTTGATCACCGAGGGCAAAAATTGGGGTGCGATCGACTGGTGTACTAAAATCGTCTCCACCGCATTACAAGCAGCGGCGTATTGCACCTTAGAATCCACGCAAATGTCCACTGCCTGCTGAATTTGAGCAGTTTGATCTACATAAATGTGGCAAATACCTTCCGCATGACCCAAAACCGGAATTTTAGTATGGTCTTGAACATAACGCACAAAGCTATTGGAGCCACGCGGAATAATTAAATCTACATAGCGATCAAGTTGCAAGAGTTCAATGGTTTCCGAGCGGGTGGTCAATAACTGCACCACTTCTGGATCAACAGCGCTGTTAGCCAATCCGGCTTTAAGGGTTTTTACTAGCTGGGTACAAGACTGTAAAGCTTCTTGGCCGCCCTTTAAAATCACCCCGTTGCCAGACATAATCGCCAAACTAACAATTTGAATTACTGCATCCGGACGAGCTTCAAAAATCACCCCCAGCACGCCCAGCGGGCAGGTAATCCGCTCCAACACTAAATTGGTATCCAGCTCACGCTTAATTTGGGTTTGGCCGATCGGATCAGCTAGTTTGGCTACATCCCGTACCCCCCTAATACCCGCTTGTAGTTTCCCCTGATCCAATTTTAGGCGGGCATAGAGAGCGGGGGCAATGTGATCAACCGCAGCAGCGCAGTCGGCCTGATTAGCGGCAATAATCACCGCTGCATCTTGTTCGAGGGCTTGAGCCATCTGTTCGATCGCCTGCTGACGAGCCACCGTACTTAGAGTGGCCAATTTTTTAGCCGCACTGCGAGTACAACGACCAATGGTCAAGAGAGAGTTAGCTTCTATAGATTCAGTAGTCAACATATCTGGCTGATTAATTAAGTAAATATCGATTAATTGACTCTCGCAATGGGTACTTTAAATTCTAGGAGCATATACACATATCAAGTTTTTAGTTTAATGAACATGCTGGATGCCCATAACTTCGACTTCAAACTCAATATTCGTCATCCCTACGAAGTGGCTCAAAGAGTTTTAGCAATTCTGGCAATTCTTGATCGCGCTTACAACATAGAAGCCAGTCCAGCATTGGAATGGGTTTACGCATACAGAGTTCATGAGCATTTTTCCGAAGCCGAAAAAAAATTTTATTTTACTAAAAATGTGAGCGACCGAGACCGTGACACTTTTGGCTGGCTCACCGAAAGCTTGGCTGTACTGCTGTGGTCAATGGGCTATTTAGATGATTTACCACCCCTTTATCAACGTTTTGAATTGGCGACCATGCCCTATTTGGATCATATCACCAGCAGTACTACCCAGTTTTTAGTAGATGCTTGTTTGCGCCATACTGATGCCTTAATAATTGCCGAAGAGCAGCACTACCAGGCTCATTGGCAAATTATGAATGCGGAATCTTCCTCTCGCCCGATTAGCAACAAAATTAGTCCCGAGATCATTTATGAACGGCGCTACGCTTTCAGCTGGTTGATAGGCATGGAATAGCAATCACTTTTTCCACGTTTAGTAAATCATCCGCCGTCTCGATCGCTATTAGTTCGCGTATATAAGGGCGATATTTAAAGAGTTGGTAACCCTGCGCCGTCAGCAATTCAGCTATCTCTAAATTGGGCTCATTATTAAACAAATTCTGGTAAAGAATTGTCGGGCTAAATTGGCGAATAGTTTGGGCAGCGCCTTTTAATACCGCTAACTCATGACCAACCGTTGAAATCTTCATAAAATCCAAACTTTTCACCTCGGCTTGCATCACTAAGTCATCTAGTAAAAAACAGGCTACTTCTTCGGTCTCACCCTCCCAGTCAAGTCGCTCCGCTGTTGCTCCTAGCACCTGATGATATTCCGATGGAGATTGGAGGTAAAGAGTTAATTTGCCCGCTTGATCGCTAGCAGCACCAGGAAAAACTTCTACCCAGGTAAACTGATTCAAGCGGATACTTTCTTGGAGACAAGCTCCATGAAAACTGCTGGGTTCGATCGACAACACCCGTCCCCGTGGTCCCACTAGCTGAGCGGCACTAAAGGTATAAACGCCAACATGGGCACCTACGTCCAGAACAGTCATCCCTGGCTGAATTTGCTGTCGCCAGAACTCGATCTCTGACTCAGGCCAGTCACCATCGGTAATTAAAGCACGAGTGGTTAAACTCTGTAAGCTGGGTTCGATCGCTAACAAACAATCCTGATCGGCAAAGACCACATAGGTGAAGCAAGTATCAGTCACTGCCGCTGTCCATTTCCAAGCCACCGGATCGGTGCTTTGCTGGCGATAGTCTTGAGCCATTGCCAGCCAATAAGCCGCTGCCTTAGTCTGAGACAAGTCAGTATAGGCTAGGTATAGAGAGTGGAGCACCGCCGCCGCATCGGAGGCTATTTCTTGTGCCCGATGTAAATAGAGCAATCCTTCACTCTCCTGCATCCCCAACGAATAAACTCCTAACCGCAGGTTCGTCATCAAATTCTGGGGCAGTAGTTGGGTAGCTAAATGCATCAACCGTAAGACATGAGATTGATCGGTACTTAATTGGGTACGCCACAACACCTCCGACAGCAAGTACAGAGCTTGAAAATAACCATTATCGGTATTTAAAATCTGCTGCAAATGCTCTGATCGAATCGACCCACTCCGAGTTGGCGGCAGGTAAACGATCCCTGGTGGCACAATTTCCTCGGTATAGGCTGGTTGGAGAGTATTAATGAGACTATCAAAAGCAATCTCCGCTGCAGTAATGTAATCAGCCATCATCACGTATAGCAAAGCTAAATGTGCCTGACAAAGTGGATATTCCCCTATATTTACTCCCGTTTGCAGGGCATTAAAAGCCATCTCAATATAGAGACCTCGGGTCAGCTCATTAGCGCTGTTTTCAGCTTCTACCAAAGCAGCTACGGCCAAATTGTTCCATTCCCAAGCAGATTTAGGCTCATCCCAGTCACAGGTAACTAGCGACTGTTCCAAACTAGCAAAATCCTGATTATTTCCAGTAACAAGCAGCCTGGGTGAATGGGTTTGTAAGTATTGTAAGTAGACTTGCTGGGGCTGAAAATCGCTCATGTCGCAATAAGTAGTTCAAGGCAGGCGGCGACAGAACGGCGCTCTTGCAAAGCTTGTAACAAAGCATCGAACGCTGGCCGCTGGAGAGCAAGTTGTTCTTGAGCCTGGATTAGGGCTGCACTTTCGACTCGTATCACCCCGGCAGTACTGCAGCCGGCCATTTTCAAGATACTGCGTAATTGTTGTCGGTCTTCTTTCCCACCAATGTTGTCGCCATAAATCATCTGTTCGGCAGCAATTCCCGCCATCCAAACAGCGCAATAATTCTGGAGTAATTTACCAGAAATAGGGCTGGGTGGGGGAGAAAAAGCGACCCCACCTTGACCAGTTTGCCCCTGTTTCCAAGCTTCCCAAGCACTTAGAGAATAGCCAGTTACTGGAATCTCTAAGCGTTGAGCCATCAAGAAATGTCCAGCTTCGTGACAAATAATGCGTTGGGCGTAGGCTGGATCGCGACGGGCGATTATATCTAAGACCAAGCCAGTACAGCGACTCTGCAAAAAAAAGTTATCGAGGCTCGTGCCCACTAACAATGCCATCACCGCTCCAATTGGAATCAACGATGAAAAATGCACCAAAGGCCCCACTAGACTCCCAAACATAATGGTGAAGGCTGATAGGGCAATAATATTCAGAGAAATTTCTTTGGTGTGATTTGGCGACTGCATAAATTAAGGTGAAGAGTTTTTGGCCTTGTAAAAAGTTTCTAGACTATCGCTATCCCCGACATAACGCCAATGCCAAGGCTCATAGCTCACTCCTTGGGTGTTGTTTTGACGGAAAGAAAGTTCAAAGCTGTAACGGGCGGCATTAGCTGACAGCCACTGAAAAGCCACAGTCTGGTCAAAACCCTGGTTGAGATTAGCAGCTGGAGCACTACTGTCTCCCAGATCTACGGCATAGCCAGTGTGATGCTCACTGTAATTAGGTGGGGCACTGACTTCGGCGCGCTTAGTGGCTTCCTGTGCTCGTTCGGCTTTGACATCGAAAAATAAGCGCT
The DNA here is from genome assembly GCA_043755575.1 of Synechococcales cyanobacterium. Classification (GTDB taxonomy): domain Bacteria; phylum Cyanobacteriota; class Cyanobacteriia; order Cyanobacteriales; family Chamaesiphonaceae; genus JAAFHZ01. The sequence continues at coordinate 3,999 of JAYUSR010000134.1, read as the reverse complement.
GTTGATCGGCGATCGATCGAAAGGCCGAAATAGTCGTAATGTTTATGCCCACTGCACGTGCCGCCGCCAACATCGATCGGAACTTTTGAGCAGCAGGTCGCCGGAGCTGAAGACCACCACTAATAGCAACTAACTGATCAGCAGGTGCTTCCTCGTAACGAAAATGATGGAGTAAAACATCTGGACTAATAGTCGCACCGTTGATGACAGCAGGAGTATTAGCTGTCGCCGTGCTCACCGGATCAGTATTGTTACTAATGCTATTTTTTATTAGCAAAGCACCCAGCATTAGCAAGCCTACCAAGGCAGCCATCAAACTCATCCGCAAAAATCGCTGCTGGCGGCGCGACTTGATAATAGTGGGATTGGTCGCTGGTGGCGTATAACGATCACGTTGGGCGATCGGGATATCATCTGCTGATTTGGCCGCACTACTAGCAGCTGGACGAGCCTTAGGCAAAATTCACTCCTCGCTGGAACACTGGGTTACATTTTGACACAACCTGTGCAGCTTGAGGCTAAACAGCTCGATATACTACTGAGCCATCAGAATCCCGATTGTGCACAGTCAATAAGTCTTCATAGATTAGCTTTTTCAGGGTGGCTGTGACATCTTTATGGTCAGCTCCAGAATCAATGATGCAGTCACTACGGGTTGCTTCACCTCGATCGCGACAAATGCGCAGAACGGTTACTTCTAATGATTCCGGGCGCAGGTTTTTTTCAACTAGCGTGATTTGGTTAGCAGACTGGAGACCAGGAGTGTAACCAAGACCGCCCCGCAGTGCCGCATACTTCAGGTTTTCTTCGTCCACCATGCTCGGAATCAGTGCCAGGTCTAACAGTTGACCAAATCCAAACACGCCTAAAGTCATTAAATAAAAAATACCGCTCACATAGCGACCTAGGTAAATGCGGTGAAGTCCAGACCCCCCTACAAAACATCCTAGCCACAGCAAATAGGAAATGTTTTTATCCTTCGGTTCTCTCATGGTGTGTTGAACTGCTCCTGCATTCTATTAAGCTAAGGACTGGCTGGATCGATAACTAGCTTAGGCAAAGCTACCTCCGCATTAGCTAGCCGACTAATTTGGTGATTGGCTTGTGCCCATCGGCTGTAATCTACTAACAATTGATGACTGAGCCTTTGTTTCACTGTCATCAGTACACTCTTTAACAAGCTGTTTCCAGCCTTTTCCAGAATGGGTTTAGGGGTAAACCACAAGGCTGGTGGTAAATCTACCTGCACTTGCAAATCTGCTAGCCCTTGTAAATGAGCTTTTTTTCCAGTCACTGTTGGAACTAGTGTACCCAATAAATCTAGATGAAAGCGCTGATTGATATAGTCCACACCCCGAATTTCACAGTCAGTGGATTTTAGATGCACAGTGCCATCAGGGTCTGCCCAGACCTGCATCTGCACAGTGGGCTGGAGGGTAAAGTGAAAAAAGCTGAGGGGACGCATTTTTAGACAAAACTGCTGACCACCTAAGTCTTCAATTTGGTCTTGGTCTACCAGTGCGGCAATTAATCGCTGGGGTTGGCGCAGATAGTGACAAATCGGCACAGCATGCTCTGCCACGGTGAGGTCGAGCGATTGGCTGGCTACAAACTTAACTTGCATAGTAGGGGAGAGCGATTCGTTGAGGAGTAAAGAATTCTAGCTTAAACACATAACCGGTGCCGTATACTATCCTGAGTTCTGGAATATTTACTTTGTTTAGATTTATATTTGCTGTAGTTTCAATCTTAGCCTAATTTTAGCGCAACTCCGAAGCGGCTGGATAGCCAGACAGCGCCAATTTTTTGTTAAATTCAGCTAAATCCCCTTGGTCTTTTCCCCACTGTCTCACTGTATATGGCTACTACCGTTATTGCTCATCTTGGCCCGATCGGTACTTATGCCGAAGCTGCTGCCTTAGCTTATGCTGATTTGATCGAGACAGAAACTACCCTGCTCTCTTGCAACACGATCGCTCAGGCGATCGAATCGATCGATCAAGGTCGGGCTAATTTAGCAGTGGTACCAGTCGAAAACTCGATCGAAGGCAGTGTCACAATGACCCTGGACACCTTGTGGCGAGTTGGTCAGCTCCAGATTCAGCAGGCTCTAGAACTGTCGATCGAACATACTCTAATTACGACCGCGACTGATCTCCAAGAAATCCACACTGTTTACTCTCATCCGCAGGCTCTGAGCCAATGCCAAGGTTGGTTAGACAAATTTTTACCCAACGCCCAGCAAGTAGCGGCTCACTCCACTACCGCTGTTTTGCATGAGTTATCTACTCAGCCTCATGCAGCGGCTATTTCCTCACAAAGAGCTGCCGCTCTCTACCAGCTGCCCACCCTAATCCAAGGAATTGGCGATTATCCGGACAATCGCACTCGGTTCTGGGTACTTGGCCACCAGCCAGCCCGGACGGGTAGTCATACTTCCTTAGCTTTTAGTTTGTCGGCTAATGTACCAGGAGCCTTGTTGGGAGTATTAGAAAAGCTAGCTAGCCAGAATATTAACTTGAGTCGAGTTGAATCGAGACCAACTAAAAAATCTCTAGGAGACTATCTTTTTTTTGTTGACATCGAAGCCGATGGCAGTGAACCAGTAGTGGCCAATATTTTAAAAGATTTGACGAATTATGTGGAAAATATCCAGTCTTTCGGTAGCTACCACATCGTAGAAATTTCGTGAATTCATCCTCGCTCGGTTGTAGCCAAAATTCAGTAATACGAATCATGACATGAGCATCAACCAACAGCGCCCCCAATAACCACTGAACACGCTTATAATAGACTGCGGTTTATTTGAATCAGGCACCATGCGACTTTCTCAGAGCTTATTTGTCACTTTACGGGAAGAACCCGCCGAAGCCGAAATTCCTAGCCACAAGCTGCTGCTTCGTGCAGGATATATTCGACGCATCGGCAGCGGTCTCTACGCTTACTTACCCCTAATGTTGCGAGTACTAGACAAAGTTCGCCGGATCGTCAAAGAAGAAATGGATGCTACTGGTGCTCAAGAATGCCTGCTACCCCAGCTACAACCCGCTGAACTCTGGCAACAGTCCGGTCGCTGGGACACATACACCCAAGCGGAGGGTATCATGTTTGCCTTTACCGATCGACAGCAGCGTCAAGTCGCCCTCGGCCCCACCCATGAAGAAGTCATCACCGCCGTCGCCAGAGACCTAATTCGCTCTTACCGCCAATTGCCCCAAAACCTCTACCAAATTCAAAGCAAATTCCGCGACGAAATTCGCCCCCGCTTTGGCCTGATGCGCGGTCGGGAATTTATTATGAAAGATGCTTATTCTTTCCATGCCAACGAAGAGAGCCTGAAAGAAACTTATCAGACCATGCACCAAGCCTATTGCAATATCCTGCACCGCTGTGGACTGGAGTTTCGCGCGGTGGATGCTGACTCCGGCGCGATCGGTGGGTCTGGTTCTCAAGAATTCATGGTACTAGCTGCGGCTGGGGAAGATGACGTGCTGTACACCGCCGATAGCAAGTACGCCGCCAACGTTGAAAAAGCCGTGTCCGTAGCCGCTATTGCCGTGCCCTCGCCTTTCACCAAATTAGAGCAAGTGGCCACTCCTGATGCCAACACCATCGATAAACTCACCACCCTCCTGAAATGCTCGGCCACCGCGATTGTCAAGAATGTGCTTTATCAAGCAGTTTATGACAATGGCACCACGGTTTTGGCGTTGGTCAGCATCCGAGGCGACCAATCCGTCAACGAAGTCAAACTCAGCAATGAATTGAGCAAGCGGGCTGCTGATTACGAAGCTAAAGGAATTATTGCCCTGGCCATCCCGGATGGAGATGCGATCGACAAATGGGCAACCAAGCCCTTGCCCCTTGGTTACATCTCCCCCCACCTCAGCAATGAATATATTCAGGTAGGCAGCGCGGCTCCGCAATTTTTACGGTTAGTCGATCGTACTGCCGTAGACCTAAAAAACTTTGTCACTGGTGCTGATGCAGTTGGTCAGC
>JAYUSR010000133.1:0-5009 GCA_043755575.1 Synechococcales cyanobacterium | reverse complement strand
GCCGCGCCCGTTCTAGATAAACGCGATCGCCATAAAGCTGCGACATCATCACAGCACCTTCCATGATCGCAATGATCATGCTGGCACTAGTAGCTGGATCGATCGATCGCTGCACTTCGCCATGTTCGATTCCCCAGCGCAGAATTTTGGTTAACAGCTGCTGCCATTGATCCATAGCTTGCTGGGCACACTGCCGCAACGCCGGATGAGCATGATCGCTTTCGATCGCGGTATTCAAAATTGGACAGCCACCAGCAATCGGTGGATCGGCAGCGGCCTCGCAAAAAGTGTTGATCATCGCTTGTAACCGAACTTTGGCCGAGCGTTGACCACGCAGAGCCGCCGCATACCGTTTTTGCATAAGCTGGACGGCATAATTGAAAGCTTCGATCGCTAGTTCGTCTTTGCTATGAAAGTGGTTGTAAATTCCTCCTTTTTTTAAGCCGGTAGCCGCCATAATGTCCGCGATCGATGCCCCGGCGTAGCCGCGCTGATTGAACAGTTCAGCTGCTTGGTGAATGATATGAGCGCGGGTAATTTGGGCTTTGGACATGGCTAGTCATCTAAAAACCGATCGGTCTTTTATTAATTGTATTACAGCTGGCGATCGATCTCCCCAACCACACCATCAAACAAGTCCGGAAATGGTTGATTAATCCTTGGAATCTTTGGGTGATAAGTATGTATAGCGCCCCAGACTACTCTCATAATTCTGTAACAAGTGCTGCGATTCCTGGAGTGTAATCTTTTTCTCTAGCAGCGCCTGCTCCGACTTCTTCCGAATATTCTCTACCAAATCCTCGGCATCGTACTGTACATACCCCACAACTTCCTTCATGGTGTCGCCCTTCACCACATGCTCGATTTGATAGCCCTTCGGGGTCAACTTGATATGTATCGCATTGGTATCACCAAACAAATTGTGCAGATTGCCCATAATTTCTTGATAAGCGCCACCTAAAAATAACGCCAAATAATAAGGCTTATTCTTTTTCAGGTGATGCAGCTCTAGTACTGGTTTCACGTCCCGTAAATCAATGAATTGGTCGATTTTACCATCACTATCACAAGTCAAATCCGCCAAAATCCCCCGCTTCACCGGTTCCTCATCCAGACGATGAATTGGCATGATTGGAAATAATTGATCGATCGCCCAACTGTCCGGTGCCGACTGAAAAACCGACATATTCACGTAGTAGATCGAAGCCATCATCTGCTCCAGATCTTCCAAATCATCTGGCACATAATCTAGCTCATTGATAATATCCATGATTTTCTTGCAGCTGGCCCAGTAAAATTGCTCGGCTCTAGCTCGTTCGGTAATACTCAAGTAGCCTAGGTTAAAGCGATTCAGCGCCTCCTCTTTAAACTGAGTGATATCGTGGTAAGCCTCTTGAAAATTCTCTGTGGTGATGGTTTGGTAAGTGTCCCAGAGGTTCCGGATCACTTGATGCTCCTTATCGGTGGGAGCATTGGGTAGATCGGTGCGCACTTCACTGCTGCCCAATACATCAAAAATTAATACCGATTGGTGGGAAGCAACTGCCCGACCGCTTTCACTCACCAAAATTGGAGCGGGGATCTTGCGCTCGCTGCAAGCATCCTTCACTTCCGCCACAATGTCGTTGGCATAATTTTGGATATTGTAATTTTTAGAAGCGTGAAAGTTGGTCTGAGAACCGTCATAATCTACTCCCAAACCGCCGCCGACATCTAAATACTTCATGTTGGCACCCAGTTCGGCCAACTCCACATAAATTCTACTGGCTTCGGCAATAGCTTCTTTGATCACCGAAATCGAAGAGATTTGCGAGCCAATATGAAAATGGAGCAGCTGCAAGCAGTTCAACATTTTGGCTTCCTTCAGTCGATCGACCACCATAATGATTTCGGGAATAGTCAGGCCAAACTTGGCTCGATCGCCACTGGAAGTTCCCCAGCGACCCATGCCCCGACTATTGAGCTTGGCGCGCACCCCCAAATTTGGCTCAATACCCAAAGACTTGGCTGCTTCGATCGCTAGTTCTACTTCTTCGATTTGCTCCAACACAATAATCGGTGTTTGACCAAGTTTCTGCGCCAGCATTGCTGTTTCTACATATTCCCGATCCTTATAGCCATTGCAGATGATAAGAGAACCGGGCGTATCTAAGGTGGCCAGGGCAATCATTAGCTCTGGCTTAGAGCCAGCCTCTAGACCAAACTGATAGGGCTTGCCAAACTTTACTAAGTCTTCGACCAAATGTCGTTGCTGGTTGCACTTAATCGGAAATACCCCCCGATAACTGCCGCCGTAGTTGTAACGGGCGATCGCTTTGGCAAAAGAGGCGTTGAGTCGTTCCAGCCGGTCTTCTAAAATGTCGGAGAAGCGGATCAACAGGGGCAAGGCCAAATTCCGATCTTTGAGAGAATTGACTAAATCGAATAAATCTAGGGAGCCACCGCGATCGCCGCGTGGGGAAACAGTGACATGGCCAGCAGCATTAATCGAAAAGTATGGTTCACCCCAGCCATTGATCCGATATTGCTTCTCGCTATCTTCGATCGACCAAGAGCCGCCTTTGCCTTCTTTGTGCTTTTTCTTCTTTTTTCCTGATCCACTGACTAGCTGCTCCGTCATGGTAATTACTTCTTCTTGGTATTTATTATCAGCTAGCCCTAATTCCATCTCTTTTGCTCCCAAAACCACTGGCCACGTTTAAGTTTAACCGAAAAATTTTCGGTCAGAATGCTCTAGAGATAAATATAACCCAACAAATATTCAGAGCAATCATCAAAACTTCCTGAAGGGATGAAGATAGCTATGTATACAGCAGAGGTAGATGCACCTTTATTACACGCTCCTGGCCTTGGCTAGGAGATTTTTATTGTTTGTTATTAACAACATAAACAACTATTTAAAATCATCCTGATTCCTAGTCATTGTGAATGGATATATCAGAGGTAGATGCACCCTGATTTATTGCTCCTGGCCTTGGCTGGGAGCTTTTTCTATTAGAATTCAAATATTACTTTCAAGCTTTTACCTATGGCGGCAGACTCCATTTCAATTCAGGTTAAACTTTTTGCGATTTTTCAAGAAGTGCTGGGCACCGATCAAATTGAGCAGCAGGTCTCGATCGGCACCACGGCTGGCCAAGTTCTGGCTCAGATAATTAATCAATATCCAACACTCGCGGCCTGGCAGTCGGTGACTAGACTGGGCGTTAATCTCCAATTTGTCCCCTCCGAAACTATTTTAGAAGCTGGCGATGAATTGGTATTGATTCCGCCAGTCAGTGGGGGCTAGCACCACTGAGGATGCGATATCCTAGACTAGTGGCAATCTGCCCTGAATTTGTTTCTAGTCGCTTTTAAAATTTGTTTATGCCTAATTTTCTGCTTGAAGTCGGTACCGAAGACCTACCCGCTGGGTTCGTAGGCGATGCTACCAAACAGTGGCAGCGAATGATTCCAGCTCGTTTACAGGAGCAGAATCTGGAATATAGCAGCATACGAGTTTATAGTACACCCCGGCGGCTAGCGGTGTTGATTGAGGGTCTACCGGACCAGCAGCTCGATCGAACCGAAGAAATTAAGGGACCACCAGCCGGAGCCGCCTTTAAAGATGGCCAACCCACGCCAGCCGGAGCAGGTTTCGCCAAAAAACAAGGTGTGGAATTAAACGATTTGACAATCCGTCCCACCGATAAAGGTGATTTTGTTTTTGTTACCAAACAGATCCCAGGACGGCAAACTACCGAAATTTTGACCGAGCAGATTCCCCAGTGGATTTTTGGCCTAGAAGGCAAACGGATGATGCGCTGGGCGGATGGCGATCTGAAGTTTCCCCGACCTATTCGCTGGTTGGTGGCACTGTGGGGCAAGGAAATTATGCCGATTAGTTTGGTGAATGACCAAGAAGAAATTAAAAGCGATCGAATGACCCATACCCACCGGGTACTTCATCCGCAGCCAGTGTCGATCGATAGTCCTGATACCTATGTAAATGCCCTAGCGGCAGCTGCTGTGAAGGTCGATCGAGCGGCGCGGTTCCAAGAAATTAGTGCCCAGATTTTAGCAGCGGCTACCCACCAAGGCGGTGTGACCGAACTGTACCCCGACTTGCTAGAAGAAGTAACCGACTTAGTAGAATTCCCGACAGCAGTGGTCGGTGAGTTTGAGCCAGAATTTTTGGCACTACCAATCGAAGTGATTACCACGGTGATGGTGAACCACCAGCGTTATTTTCCGCTGTTTACTGATGCTTCCAAGCAAAAACTACTGCCTTACTTCATTACGATCAGCAATGGCGACCCAGCCAAATCCGACATTATTGCAGCGGGCAATGGGCGGGTAATTCGGGCGCGGCTGGCCGACGGCCAATATTTTTATCAGGCCGACCTGGCTCAGCCTTTGGCAGATTATGTGGCCAAGCTAGCCACTGTCACCTTCCAGGCCGATCTGGGTTCGATGGCACAAAAGGTCGGTAGGTTAACAGTTAATGCCGCTTTAATTGCCGAATCTCTCCACCTTTCTGCTGCCCAAAAACAACAAATTGATCGAACAACTCAACTTTGCAAGGCCGATTTAGTCACTCAAATGGTCGGTGAATTCCCGGAATTGCAAGGGATTATGGGCGAGAAATATGCCGTCGCTCAGCAGGAAGAGCCTCAAGTTGCTCAGGGGATTCGGGAGCATTATTTGCCCCGCAATGCCGAAGATAGCTTGCCATTAACCCTCTGTGGTCAGGTGGTGGGTTTGGCCGATCGACTGGATACTTTGGTTTGTATATTCGGCCTAGGGCTAATTCCCACTGGCTCCTCCGATCCCTTTGCGCTGCGTCGGGCAGCTAATGCGATCGTCAATATTATTTGGCAAACCGGTCTACAACTAAATTTGTGGGATTTGATCGATCGATTGGTGGCCAATTTCCAGCAGTCTTATAGCAGCGCAGCTAAATTAAACAGTGCCGAGCTAACCGAGCAACTACGTGACTTTTTCTTGAAGCGTCTGCGTACCGCTCTCCA
>JAYUSR010000132.1:0-5019 GCA_043755575.1 Synechococcales cyanobacterium | reverse complement strand
TTCCCGCGAGCATCTAGAAACGGTGAATCATGTAATCGCTCAAGCCCTGACTGAGTCTGGGTTAGGATGGCTTGCGGGAAGCAATTTCTGGAACGACTCCGCCAAAAGGGGCATGAGTAGAGATTTGGCTAGCTGTTACCTGACTGAGAACTTCACGTTTATTTACAATTGCCACCGAAGTTTCGTCACAACTTGTTTCAATCGATAAAACTGTTGGCATTAGCTGATAATTTATTGTCAGATGGTTCAGTACTATATCCACCATAGCTCAACTTTTAGCTGAGTTATTTGGGCATAGTGCCTATATCAAGATCAAAGCACCATTTGGTGTTTTGGACATAAAACTTTGTGTTTTGTTGCAAAAGGAAACAATCGCGATGCGGAAAATTTTAGGTATTATTTTTGCTGTCTGTTTATGGTTTAACTTTGCGCCTTCAGTTGATGCTTCTGAAGTAGCTGGGTTAGTACCTTGCAGTGAGTCTAGCGCGTTTCAACAACGGGCGGCGAATGCACGGAACACTACATCAGACCCTGATTCAGGTAAAAAACGTTTTGAACGTTACTCTCAAGCTCTTTGTGGTCCAGAAGGTTTACCGCATCTGATCGTAGATGGTCGGCTCGATCGCGCTGGTGATTTCTTAATTCCTGGCGTGATGTTCTTATACATCGCGGGTTGGATTGGTTGGGTAGGCCGTGCTTACATCATTGCTGCTCGGAAGAGCGGTAAAGCTGAAGAAAAAGAAATCATTATTGATTTACCTTTGGCAGTTAGCTGCATGGCTCAAGGTCCCCTCTGGCCACTAGCCGCATTTAAAGAGTTTGCCTCTGGTGAACTGATTGCCAAAGAATCAGAAATTACTGTTTCTCCTCGCTAGAAATAGTTTTTGACTTACGACATCAATTTTGGAGAACCATTCATGGATCACTTCGTTAAATTTTTGAGCACTGCACCAGTAGTAGCTGCTCTATGGATGACCGTCACCGCCGGGATTTTGATTGAATTCAATCGCTTCTTCCCCGATCTTCTCTTTCATCCTTTGTAGTGGATGATGAGAAATAGTGCTAGCTCACTGTTTCTCATCATAATATTTATCTTTTATTAGAGAGGTTCCTAATGCCTAATCAAGTTGTAACTAATGTTGGCGACAGCCAAATCGGCAACCTAGCAACTCCGGTCAATGCTTCCGGAATTGTTAAAACTTTTATCGGCAATTTGCCTGCTTACCGTCAAGGTCTATCGGCACAACGTCGGGGCTTAGAAGTAGGCATGGCGCATGGCTATCTGCTACTCGGCCCTTTCACTTTGTTAGGTCCACAGCGTAATGGCGAACATGCTCACCTGTCAGGTTTATTGGCGACTGTTGGGTTGATAGTCATTCTTACTGTTTGTCTGTCCCTATATTCCAGCGTGATGCCTGCGGCTCCTTTAGCGAGTGTTACTGTTCCCAAGATGCCTGCTGACTTGCAAGGTCAATCGGGTTGGAATGAATTTACTACGGGCTTTTTGATCGGTGGCATGGGCGGTGCTGGTTTTGGCTATTTATTATTGGCTAATATCCCGATGCTCAATAGTTTAGCTCCTTTTTAAAAGTTGTAGTTCAAAGATATTTTGCTAGAGGCGTAACCAGATACGCCTCTAATTTTTTGGTTGTTAACTCATCCGAAAAATTTATCTAACTGTTCTTGCCAAATAAACTGAAGCAAATAACGTAGCCCCACTAAACCACTCAATCCAGCTAAGCCAAAACAACACCAAACCCAAATAATTTGTGAAATGGGAAGCAATAATATTCCGGCTACCAAGCTAAAGGCGCTGACAAATAGATACACAAGGCTGCGCCCCGCTAACTGCAAACGTTTCAATAATTTGGCCTGAGCGATCGATCGAGCAGTCAACTCAGCCTCTGTTTCAGCCAATTGATCTTCCAACTGCTGAATCAACACGGTCGTATCGGCATTGCCTCGCAGTCGCTGGGTGATAAAGTTGCGAGCCTGTTGGCCAATACGCCGTCCGATCGTCTTCCGCTCAGATAAAGCAATCCGTCGAATAAAGGGCTGAGCGGCGGCTACCAAATTGTATTCTGGGTCTAAGGTGCGAGCAATACCGTCCAACGTGGAGAGAGCTTTCAAAATAGCGACCATCTCGGAGGGAAGCCGAAAAGGTTGCTGAGTATACATATTGGCCACTTCTAAGCGGATTTCCTCAAACTCTTGCATATTGACCGGTCGTTCGGTAAAGCGATCGAGCAAAAAGCTAATTACTTTCTTAATTGGTCGCATATTTTCGACTTCAACTAGCAAACCCATGGCGGTCAGATTCTGCACCACAGCTGTCGAGTCCTTACGAATAATTGATAAAAAGGTATCAATCATCTGCTCTTTGGCATTGGACGGCAGCTGAGTCATCATCCCAAAATCATAAACTGCTAGCTTACCCTCGGTAGTAATGGCCATATTACCGGGATGGGGATCGCCTTGGAAAAAGCCATCAATCATCAGTTGTTGCAGATAGCAGCAAATTCCGATTTGATTGATTTTTGCTGGTTGAAAACCCGCCGCAATTAATTCTTCCTTGCGATCAATCTTAATCCCTGGCAAGTAAGACATGGTCAGCACTTTGCTAGTCGTCAAGCGCCAGTAAATGGTCGGGGCAATCACCATCTTTTGGTGGCGAAAATTATGCCGGAATCGATCAGCATTTTGACCTTCATTTACATAGTCAATTTCTTGAAATAACAGGGTGAAAAAGTCTTGATAAATGGCGGTTAGTCCATAGGTGCGCGTCCAGGGAAACCTACTTTCACAGAATTGCAATAGTTGCTGCAAAATCTGAAAATCTAACCGAAACAGTTCTTCTAAGCCCGGTCGCTGTACTTTTACTACCACTAGCTCACCACTATGTAGCCGGGCCAAATGCACCTGACCTAGACTGGCAGCAGCGATCGGCTGAGGTTCAAATTCTCGGTACAGCTGGCCTAAAGGCTGGCCAAACTCCCGTTCAATAATCTCGATCGCAGTGGCGGTGCTAAAGGCTGGCACCCGATCTTGGAGCTGAGCCAAAGCTTCCACGTAAGCGGTTGGTAGCAAATCGACCCGCGTGGAGAGAGTTTGACCAATTTTAATAAAGGTTGGTCCTAACCTAATTAAAGTATTAACTAATTTCCGCGCTGGGCGGCGTTGACGCTGGGGTCGATTTTTATTGAGCAATAAATCGGTGGAAATGACCAACAACACATCGCCCAAGGCATGAAAAATCTTGATCTGACGCTGCAATGGCAAAAGCTTTCTGGTAGCTCGGTGACGATTAGTCACCAAATTAGCAGAATTGATAGACTGCTGCCTGGTCATTAGGGCGCTCCCATGGGCAAAAATATTTCAAAACAGGTGACAGCCAACTGTTCATCGGCAGGCTGTGCTGCTAAGGGGAGACTACTCACCATAATCTCACCCTGTAAATGCTGCACTAAGGACTTCACCAAGGCTAACCCCAGGCCAGTACCACCGATGGCCTGTTGGGTTACTCCTTGACCCCGCCGGAACTTACCAAAAATATAGATTTGTTCCTCGACGGTGATCAACTGACCGTGGTTTACGACCCGGATCGCTAGCCGCTCTCCAGTAATTACCTGGAACTCTACCGTGGTTTGAGGCTCGGCAAACTTCCCGGCATTGGTCAATAATTCTTGCAGAATACGACTAATACTCTCTGGTTCAGTCTGCCAGTTCCAGGCTGCGGGCAGGTCAACCTGGAGCTGGAGCTGTTTGCTAGCCCAGGTTGCTTGAAACTGTTGTAGCAAGGGCTGGACTAGCTCGGGTAAATTTACTAACTGTCGATCGAACTCCAGTTGTTTGGACTCTAATTGCTGGAGGGTCAGCAAGTCATTAATTAAATTAATTTCTTGGGTACATTGCTGTTCCACAATTTCCAGATATTTAGTGCGCCGCGCTTCATCCAAATCCGGCTGTCGCAGCATCCGAATTGCCAACGACATACTGGTCAGCGGGGTGCGGAGTTCATGGCTAATGGTGCTAATAAATTCATCCTTAATCCGATTACTTTCATCCAGTTGTCTAATCCGGCGCCGGTTAGCATCTTGCAGTTTAGACAACAAATTTTGGCTGCTTTTCAATTGAGCCGTGCGCTCATCAGCAAGTGCTTGCACCTGACGCATCGATTGCTTGGAAACTTCTACTTGCTGCTGAAGATGAGCCTGGGTGAAAGTCAAAGCCAGCAAGTTGGCAATGTCCCTTAAATTTTCCTGGTCAACCGTCGTCCAATTCTCCTGAAATCTGGCCACCGCCAAATGTCCTTGGGCAACAGCGATCCACATCACCTGATAACCAGCCAGCTCCAAGACTTTCCCGGCGATCGCTGTTTGGATGCTGGTATATAGTTGCGCTGCATTCAGGTCTGGTCGATCGTTATAGACCACCACTTGACCAGACATTGGCCACAGCCAGCAGGTGTCTGCTGCCCAAAACTTCGTCAAGCACTGGCCAACTTGGAGGAGATTGGTGGAATTAGAATTCCCCATAATGCCCACCAGCTGGCGGCTAAGTTGATCGATCGCGGTGGGATCTGACATGAATATCTGGATTGATGGTGGACTCGCCCAATAGTATCTATACTATTCCCAAGTTTAGGATTGTCAGTCGAATTTCTGGGCAAAAATCGCCGATCGGCTGATAATAAGAAGAGATTTCTGCCAGCAAGTCTGCTGCTTTTTCTATGTTACTAAAGTCTACAACCAGACACATTCATATCTACACCGCCGAAATTAAAGATAATGAGTTGCAGCCCAGTGACCAAGTCCTCACCCTGGATGTCGATCCCGATAACGAGCTAGTTTGGGGCGATGACGATCTGCAAAAAGTGTACCGCCACTTTAATGATTTGGTGGAAGCCTATAGCGGTCAAGACCTGACTGAATATAATTTGCGGAAAATCGGCTCGGATTTGGAGCATTTCGTGCGATCGCTGCTACAAAAAGGTGACATTCGATACAATCTCAACAGTAG
>JAYUSR010000131.1:0-16673 GCA_043755575.1 Synechococcales cyanobacterium | reverse complement strand
CGGATGGGAGCGCAAAAACCGTTAAAGACCCCCGCCCGGACTCTTTTAGTATGGATATGCTGATTACCGTTGCTGGTCAGGGTCAAGCTACGGAAGGTGGTTTCACCTTAGGTGGGACTAAAGTGAAGATTGGGACAGCGGTAGAAATAGACCAAAAGAACTACAATTTCAGTGCCAGTGTAATTGATGTGCGTTATGGTGATGCTTTAAAGGAACAGAAAAAAGTTAGCCTCATACCAGACGCGACTTCAGCTCCAGACAAAATCAATAGTGCAGTAGAGCCAAAGGTGGCTGCTCCTTAATTTTTAGCTTTTATGTTCGATCGATAGCACCAGTTTGGCCTTTGTGATGATTACTGTTCGTCAACTTATGCAGTATAAGCAGCAGAACAAACCGATCGTGGCTTTGACTGCTTGGGATTTTGCGATTGCTCAGATTGTCGATCAGGCGGGTATTGACCTGATCTTGGTGGGCGACTCGTTGGCAATGGTGGCTTGGGGTCACGAGAACACCTTACCGCTGACCCTAGATGCGATGATCTATCATGCCCAGGCTGTCAAACGAGCGGTGAAAAATGCTTTAATTGTGGTCGATTTACCTTTTTTGACCTATCAGCAAAGTACTTCGACGGCGATCGAATCTGCTGGTCGGGTGCTAAAAGAAACTGGTGCCCCAGCGGTCAAACTTGAAGGCGGCCATCCGGCAATGGTAGAAACTGTCCAACGACTGGTACAGATTGGGATTCCGGTGATGGGACACATTGGATTAACGCCCCAGTCACTACACCAATTAGGCTTTCGGCAGCAAGGCAAAACCGAAGTTGACCGCCAAAGAATTTTAGAGGAAGCGATCGCCTTAGAAGCAGCCGGTGCTTTCTCGATCGTACTTGAACATATTCCAGCTGATTTAGCGGCTGCTATTACTAACAAACTCACCATTCCAACTATTGGAATTGGCGCGGGGGTTAATTGCGACGGCCAAGTTTTGGTGACTGCCGATTTGTTGGGTTTAACCGATCGACAGCCGCCTTTTGCTAAAATTTATGTAGATTTACGCAGCAGCATTACCACCGCAGTACAAACCTATCAGCAAGAAGTTGTCCAAAGGATTTTTCCGTAGTGGACTTGCTAACGCTACTGCGACAGCAACGAGCCATTGCAGTCATTCGGGCACCCTCAGCACAGTTGGGGTATGAGATGGCACATGCGGTGGCCGCTGGCGGGATGCGGCTGATTGAAATTACGGCTGATAGCGATCGATCCTGGGCGCTGATCGATCAACTGCGAACAGCTTTACCAAATTGTGTAATTGGCACTGGCACTATTCTAAATCAAGCTGACTGGCAAAATGCAGTAAGCAGTGGGGTACAGTTTATGTTTAGTCCCCATCTGGATGTGCAACTGATCGCCCAATCAAGATCGATCGGAATACCGATGTTTCCGGGAGCTTTGTCGCCCACGGAAATTATGACGGCTTGGCAAGCGGGCGCAACGGCCGTCAAGGTCTTTCCTATACAGGCGTTGGGGGGCGCGACCTACATTAAAGCTTTACGCGATCCGCTGGGTCAGATTCCGCTCATTCCGACGGGTGGGGTGACGATGACCAATGCCAGAGAATTAATTGCAGCGGGATCGATCGCCGTGGGTTTGGCGGGTTCTTTATTTCCCCAAACAATGGTGAAAGAGGGTGATTGGCAGGGCATTACTTATTTGGCTCAGCAGTTGATGAATTCTGTTGAAATCAGGGATTGAATCAAAGCCATCCCTAGATCACACCATACATTTTTGGAAAGTGTTAACTTTGGCTATCATCCCTGATTAGTCTGTGTTGCAGCCTAGTTACGGATGGTTCTGGCCGTCAATATTACCCTAATCCCCCGATGTCTGATTCACCGCTCAATTCACTTAATTCATTACTAAACCCCGAAGTTGCTTCAGCAGATGCTGCTTTTTCACTGGGAGAAAACGCCACTCCGGTGAACTTCTCCTTATTTGCTGCTAATAGTGCGGATCAAGAGCTATCAATTAGCACAGCCACCGTAACTCAGCTATTGATCGATCGCGACCAAACTTTTTCATCATCATTCTCTGATATACCTAATGTCTTCGCTGCTTCACCATTCCGCTATCAGCCGAACTTTAATTGGCAACCATTATTAGCCAATCCTCAACAGCCCGAACATTCTGATCATCTGGATGCCTATCCGGTGAGTAATACCAATATTTTGGCAGCAGGTACTATTAATAATGCCAATCCCGGCACAACAATCAATCTCACTAATTTCGACTACAGCAACATTTTCAAGCTCAGCAGTAATCCCAATGCCAAACACACCATCTATCTAGATTTTGACGGCCACATTACCGAAAATACCTACTGGAACGACACCACCCTCCCCAAGATTATCTCTCCGACTTATGATACCGATGGCAACGCCGCAGTTTTTAGTGCCGCTGAGCTGCAAGATATTGTCGGCATTTGGCAACGAGTTACCGAAGATTTTACTCCGTTTGAAGTAAATGTCACCACGATCGCTCCGAATATTGAGGATCTGCGTAAATCGGGCACTGGCGATACTCGTTGGGGCATCCGCACCTTAATGACCCAGAATATCAATGCCGTTGATAATAAGGTGCTATTTGCTGGAGCAGGTGGCATTGCTTATCTTGACAGCTTCAATTATTCTACCGATACCCCTATTTTCGCCTTTAATAAAGGTGAAAACAATGCGGCGATGACGGCTAGTCACGAGATTGGGCATAGTTTGGGTCTAGATCACGATGGTCTGGTGGACTCGAACCCCACTGATACCATTAATGATGCCAAAAGCTATGCCTCTGGCTATGGTACCGGTGACACCAGCTGGGGATCTCTGATGGGCGCGCCCTTCGGCAAAAGCCTGACCCAGTGGAGTAAGGGCGAGTATCAATATGCCAATAACCAAGAAGATGATTTAGCCATCATCACGACCGACAACGGTTTTGGCTATCGAATTGATGACTATGGGAATAGCCTCAGTACCGCCACCCAACTGTCCGCCGATGCTAGCAATAAAATCAGCACCTTTGGGATCATCGAACGCAACACCGATAAAGATGTATTTTCCTTTGCAACTGGCACTGGCAACATCTCCCTCAATATTGCGGCAGCTTCTAAAAGCTATCTTTTGGATGCTAATGGTAACTACAATGTGCAGTATTTAGATGCCCGGGGCAGTAATTTAGACTTGTGGGCAGGGATCTATAGTGCTGATGGTTCTCTAGTTGCCCAATCCAACCCTGCCGATCTGCTCTCGGCAAGCTTTACTAACCTTTTCTTGAATGCTGGTTTGTATTATCTCCAAGTGGATGGAGTCGGCAAAGATGGGACTAATGGCTATAGTGACTACGGTAGTCTCGGCCAGTACGCGATCAACGGTATTCTCACCAGTGTCAATACGAGTAATACGGCACCAGTGTTGAACCAAGCATTAGTAGACCAAACAACTCTAGAAAATGCAGCATTTACTTGGGCTTTACCAGCCAATACTTTCAGCGATGCGGATGCTGACAATGTCTTAGCTTATACAGCCACCTTAGCCGATGGTACTGCTCTGCCTACTTGGCTGGTTTTTGATACCATGACGCAGACCTTCAGTGGCACTCCTGCCAATGTCCAAGTGGGATCTGTTGATATCAAAATCGTCGCGACTGATAGTGCTGGAGCTAAAGCCGAAGATATCTTCAAGTTGACCGTCCAAAATGTCAATGATGCCCCGATCCTGCAACAGGCGATCGCCGATCGATCTCTGAATGCCAATACTGCTTTAAACTTTACTTTGCCTACTGGCACTTTCACCGACATTGATGCTGGGGATGTATTATCTTACAGTGCCGCCTTGGCCGATGGTAGCGCTTTACCAACTTGGCTGAGCTTCAATACCAATACCCGCACTTTTAGTGGTACCCCATCGATCGATCAGGTGGGAGCTGTCGATATCAAAATCCTGGCAACTGATGTGGCTGGATCTCAAGCCACCGATGTCTTTAGAATCACTGTGAAAAGTGGACTAAAAGAAATCACTGGTAACGATGTCGATAACAATTTGTCTGGTTCCACCAAAGCAGACTACATCAAAGGTTTGGGGGGTAATGATACTCTCTATGGCTTAGGTGGTGGCGACTACCTAGATGGTGGCGCGGGCGACGATTACTTAGATGGTGGTTACGGTACCGATCGTCTGAGCGGTGGTCTCGGCAACGATACCTATCGGCTGCTGGATGCCGATATCATTATCGAGGCAGCGAATGAGGGCATCGACACCGTGCTCTCGAATGTTAATTACACCCTTACTGCCAACGTCGAAAACCTCACTTTGTACAACAATGCCAGTGGCACTGGTAATGATGCCAACAACCGGATTATTGGTTCCGGGAAAGGCGCCAATACCATTTCTGGTGGTGCTGGTGATGATTACTTAGATGGTGGCGCTGGTAATGATGTTTTAACCGGCGGGGCGGGCGTAGATAGCTTTGTCTTGAATGCCTTAAAAAATGGGATCGATCGCCTAACAGATTTCACGACTGGTAGCGATAAGCTATACGTCTCGGCTGCCCTTTATGGCGGCGGTTTGGCAGCTGGTAGTATGTTGAATAGTAACCAACTCCTGATTGGAACTAGTTCTACAGCCGCTACGGCCGACCAAAGGTTTATCTACAACAACTCTAATGGGGCATTGTATTTCGACCGCGATGGTAGTTTGGGTCAGTTTGGCACTGTACAGGTGGCTACTCTCAGTAATCTGTCTGCTTTATCAGCCAATGACTTTATGGTTTTCTAAAATATCAAAATATTGTAGATTCACCTGAAAAATGACCCAGTCACCTCCAGATCTTTACTATCTGGGGAGGCTGGGTTGTTTCTTGAATGTGACACTTGCTGAATTTTTTCGGGGCAGGGTAAAATGGTGGGATTGCCCAGCGAAAATCTATGCCCAAGAAAATCAAATATCCGCACCTGCTCAGCTCTAAATGGACTGCTAAGCAAAAAAACTTTGGCTGGCGGCATTTTCAAGTAATTAATCGTCAGAATGAAGGTGAGCAGGTCTTTGCCGAGATGGTTTCTTCTTGCGATCCCACCGTGCGTTTTTGGGTAAATGCTAAAGCCCTGAAGGATCGGGAGCAATGGCAAGCAGGCTGGCAGACTTTAAAGGAAATGGGTGCGGCGGCTGATGAAACTGATGATTTACAGATCATCGAATGCTAGATGGCGGCTGCACTTTACCCATCGATATCACCACAGAGGTCATCAATGCTACTAGCTCAGATTAGTGACTGTCATTTAAAAAAAGATACCGACGGCACACTGCGGGGCTGGAATACCGACAGGTCATTTCATCTAGTAATTGAATTACTGCGGAGCCTTAATCCGCCACCCGATCGATTACTTCTCTCTGGTGACTTATCCGAGGATGGGTCAGCAGAATCTTACCAGCGCTTGTTAACAGCTGTTCAATCTTTGTCTATTCCTTTTTCCTGGCTACCTGGTAATCATGATAATTTAGCGGCGATGTCCCAGGTTTTGCCAGCTACCAATCAGTATTTTATTCAAGATGGCTGGCAATTTGTGCTGTTGAACTCTCATGCTCCGGGTGATGACGGCGGCGTGCTGGCGACCGCCGAGCTAGATTTCATCCAAGAGCAGGTGCTAAATGATGGTTCATTACACACCGCGATCGCTCTTCATCACCATGCTATCTCGATCGACTCACCCTGGATGGATACTCTTTACCCCTTGCGCAATGCTCCAGCTTTACGCAGCATCTTAGAATCGATCAACTCCTGCCAGACTGTCTTTTTTGGCCATGTGCATCAAGACTTTGACCAAACTAGCCATAACATTCGCTATTTGGGTTGTCCAGCCACTGCTGATCAATTTTTGCCCCGTAGCAACACCCATCTCCCAGATTCTTTGCTGCCAGGTTTGCGTTTGACGGAATTGCATCTGGATGGATCGATCGACACTCGTATTGTCCGTCTATCTTCAATTTGAGTGCTGCCAGTTCCTCGATCAACCAAAATTCTTATTATCTAGCAAGACTTAAGTCTATCAAAATAGAATAGTTATGAGCCTGAAGATGAAGGGCTTTATGATAACTATTAGAGCCGAGAATTCGGGGCAACAGAAAATCAATTAATGAGCACTGAAATACATTAAACAAACTTCTGGCAGCATCGCTTGCATAGAGACGAATCTATCGACCATCAAAGAGCAAAATAACAAAATAACAGACCAACTCAAAGAGATTCCCTAAACCGATACAATTAAAACATCATCAATACTCCCGATTGATCTAAATTGTAATTGTATGAGTCTTTGTATCAATCCTCAGTGCCTCCAACCGCACAACTCCGACCAGATACTTTTTTGCCAAAGCTGTGGCTCGGAAATGTTGCTAGCCGGTAAATATCAAGCGATCAAGCTGATGAGTGATAAAGGCAGCTTTGGGGACACCTATGAAATTACCGAACGGGGTGTGCCGAAGGTTTTAAAGGTTCTAAAAAGTAATAAAGCCAAAGCGATCGAGTTGTTCGATCGAGAATATCGAGTTTTGAGTAGTCTGACAGGCGAAAACATTGCTGGGATTCCCCGGGTAGAAGATTTTTTTCTGTACGCACCCAAATCTCAGCACACTCTCCATTGCATTGTCATGGAGCGCATCAATGGCATGGATTTAGAGGAATATATTCAAGAGAGGAAGCGATCGATCGACGAGAAGACCGCAATGGATTGGCTATCACAGTTAACTGTAATTTTGCAAGAAATTCATAGTCGGGGGATTTTCCACCGGGATATTAAACCATCTAATGTGATCCTTCAGCCAGATGGTCAGCTCGCCTTAATTGACTTTGGGGCAGTCAAGGAGGCGGCCATGATCAGTACTGGGCAAATGCATACTCAGATTTATACCCCCGGCTATGCGGCTCCGGAGCAGCAACAGACCGGTGGAGCCTCTGCTCAGTCCGATTTCTATGCTTTGGGACGCACTTTTGTCTATTTATTGACAGAAAAAAGACCGACAGACCTCTACCATGCCCCGCGCGACTTACTAATATGGCGAGATCAAACGAATAATATATCTAATAATTTTTTAGATTTGATTGATTGGTTAATGCACAAAGATTTTAACCAACGGCCAAACAGCACAAAATCTATTTCCCAAGAAATTGCGGCCTCCAAACTAGCATCATCTTTTCCCAAGAAAGAGCAAGCCAAAAGAGATCAATTTCCCCCACCGCCACCCCCACCATTTACTCTGAAGCCAGATGTTAGCGTGGAACCTTCCACTATTATCCTGCAAACAAAACTAACTATTCTCAATTTATTTTCCAAAAAATGGCTGTTATCAGTGATTGGATTATCGACAGCGCTAGCTTTTTTAGCCTGGCTGTTGTTTCCGAAACAGCTCAACCCAAATGAAGCCAATACTAATAATACTGCTAACGAAAATGTCGGCGATGGAGAAACATTTGCCACCATTCAGGGCGTACCCGCTGGGACTTTTAAGTTTGGGGGGAGTACGACTTGGGCAACAACTCGACAACAACAATCTTTGATCGATGCAGCGGTTATGGGAGTTTTCCCTAAATATAAAATCAGTTATACTACTCCAGGTGATGTTGAAGCCGCTAATGTCAAATCGGGCAAGGAAAGCAGATGTGATAAAAATCCTGGCTCTAATACCGGCATCTGTTGGTTGATTGAGGGCGATCTAGATTTTGTCCAGTCTTCGGTACCTCTGGCGCAAACGAAATATTTTGACCGCGCCACCGAGGTTAAGCTCGTGGAAAAAGCGGTAGCCTATGACGCATTGACCGTTGTGGTGAATCCTCAGTTAAAAATTCCTGGTTTAACGACCGATCAATTACGCGGTATCTACACCGGCAAAGTGACTAATTGGAATCAAGTGGGGGGGGCAGATCTGCCAATTCTGACCTTTTCTCTATCAGAAAACGCCAATGGCTCAGTCTCAGCTTTCAAAGAGTTGATCTTACAGCCGGAAGACAAGTGGAATCCTAATCAGCTAGTGAGTAATACTACGGAAGGTCTACAAAAAGTTAAAAGCAGTCCCAACAGCATTTTCTTTGGTGCCGCGAAAGAGGTAATGACTGATTTTTGCGGCGTTCGACCCTTGGCAATTGGTAAAACGGAGCATAATTTAGTCAAACCTTACCTGGAGCCACTACAATCCACCGCGAATTGTATCAAAGGAAAACGCAATCAAATAAATCCAGCAGTTATTAAAAATCAGGTATATCCGCTCACTCGCAAACTGTATGTCGTGACTAAAGCTGATGGTACCGATCGGCAAAAAGCTGGTGAAGCTTACGCTAACTTACTTATGACAAATCAAGGGCAGGACTTGCTTCAGAAATCTGGATTTGTCAGCATTAAAAATGGAAAATAATGAGGATAACTTATTAGCTAGGCAAAAACCGGAGAATCCATCAAATTATTGCTAACAAATCTGTCACACCTACATCTAACCCCAACTGAGATAACAACGTTGTTGCTTGACCACGATGGTGAGTTTGGTGATTAAACAAATGCAATATCAAAAAGCCAAACTTTTTAATACCCTGCTCTCTCTTCATGTTGTGGTAAGTCAACAAGTACTGTAAGTCTGACTCCGCAATTTCTTTTGTCCAAGCCAAAATCGTTTGATCTAAATTTTTCCGCGCCGAGGATAGCTCGGTAAAATCAGTATGAACAATTTTAGAGAGAGCATCAGGACGCTCTAATTGTGCTATTGCGCGCAGGGCTACATAGTTAGCCGGATGCATCGTAAACCGCTGGAGCCAAATAATATCGGCCACATAGATATGATTTAAGGTGCCGGAGATCGATCGAAAGAAAGCTCCTCGATCGATCTCTAATTCCTCAGCTGGCAACTGCGCCACTGTTTCATAAATCTGCTGATTCATTACTTGATTGTAACGAGCCAGCAATTGAATTTGCTCTAACAGCATCACTACACCGCTAAACGTCGTTCGATCGCCTGTGCCCAACTATCGGTCATAGCGGCTAGCTCAACTGCAATCAGACTTTGGCCATCAGTAGTGGTGATTGTTAAAGAATCGCCGCCCACTGTACCCAGCAATTGCCAGTCATCGCCCAAAAGCGTAGTAAAATGCGCTTCAAAATCTGATCGATCATCAGCATTCACCGACACTACAATCCGCGCCCCACTTTCTCCAAACAGATTTTCATCTAACCGATCAGCTACCATCGGCAGTTTAATTTGGGCACCTTGCTTACCACTAATACAAGATTCGGACATGGTTACAGCTAGACCACCTTCCGAAGCATCATGCGCCGACTTAATCCAGCCTTGCCAAATCCCCTGCCGACAAGCCAACTGCACCTGCCGCTCTCGATCGAAGTCAATCTGTGGTGGTTGACCGGCGATCGTCTGATGAATCGTGGCCAGGTATTCACTCGCGCCCAAAGTTGGTCGGGTCTTAGCTCCCAAAAGATAAATTAAGTCCCCGGCTTGCTGCCAGCCTTGGCCACAAATTTTACTCAAGTCTTCCACCAATCCCACCATGCCCACCACGGGCGTCGGATAAATTGGCTGTGGCTGACCATTAGCATCCATCGTTTCATTGTAGAGCGAGACATTGCCACCCGTCACTGGCGTGGACAATTCAATACAGCCTTCTGTCAAACCCCGACAGGCTTCGGCCAATTGCCAATAGCCGATCGGCTTTTCTGGGCTACCAAAGTTTAAGTTATCAGTCACCGCCATAGGTTCAGCACCCACGCAACTTAAGTTCCGCGCCGCTTCGGCCACTGTCGCCTTGGCCCCTTCATAAGGATTGAGATACACATAGCGAGCGTTACAATCCACTGTCGCGGCCACCCCCAAGTTCAATTTACTCAAATCGGTAGTTAAATCTTGAATCGGCTCCAAAGGTCTGATCCTAATAATTGCCGCGTCAGCGCCTCCGGGCAGCAACACCGTATTATTTTGCACCTGATGATCGTACTGCCCATAAACCCAGCGTTTGGATGCGATCGAAGGCACATCCAACAATCTCAATAAAATATCTGACCAGGTTTGATTTTGAATCCCCTTAATTTCAGCCGCTGGCAAGCTAGCTGTTGTCCAGCGCCAGGCTTTTTGGGCATACTCTGGCGGTTCAGCCATCAATTCATGCTTATAAATCGGCGTATTGTCAGCCAAAGCGGTAGCTGGAATCTCTGCCGCCACTGCTCCTTGAAACAGAATCCGCACGATTGGCTCTTCGATTACTTTCCCCGCAATGACAGCTTGTAATCCCCAGCGATGAAAAATGTCAATCAGCTCCTGCTCTCGTCCCGGCTGAGCCACAAACAGCATTCTTTCCTGTGATTCGGATAGCAAGTATTCGTAAGCCACCATCCCAGTTTCCCGCACTGGCACTTTGTCTAGATCAAACTCAATACCCACCCCACCTCGGGCGGCCATTTCCGCTGTCGAGCAAGTAATCCCTGCTGCTCCCATATCCTGAGCGGCTACGACTGCACCGGTCTTAAAGGCTTCCAGGCAAGCCTCAATCAAAGACTTTTCTAAAAACGGATCACCGACCTGCACTGCTGGCCGATTATCTAACGACGCTTCGCTCAATTCGGCACTAGCAAAACTAGCTCCACCCATGCCATCCCGACCCGTGGTAGAACCTACATATAACACTGGGTTACCAATGCCAGATGCTCCCGATTTCACAATGGTCGCTGTTTCCATCAATCCCAATGCCATCGCATTCACTAAGGGATTATCGTTATAAGCCGGGTCAAAATAGACTTCGCCACCTACCGTCGGTACGCCCACACAGTTCCCATAATGCGAGATTCCAGCTACTACACCCTGAAATAAGCGCCGAGTTTTTGGGTCTTCTAAAGCCCCAAAGCGTAAGGAATTAAGGATAGCGATCGGACGGGCACCCATCGTAAAAATATCCCGCAAGATACCACCAACCCCGGTGGCCGCCCCCTGAAAAGGCTCAACTGCCGAAGGATGATTGTGTGATTCAATTTTGAAAGCTAGCTGTAATCCATGCCCTAAATCCACTACACCCGCATTTTCCCCAGGACCCACCAACACCCGCGCCCCAGTCGTCGGGAAGCTTTGGAGCAATGGTCGCGAGTTTTTATAGCAGCAATGCTCTGACCACATCACCCCAAACATTCCCAATTCTGCTTTGTTGGGATGACGACCGAGGCGCTGCACAATGTCGATATATTCGGCGGGCTTGATGCCTTCAGCAGCAATCTCTGCAGGCGAAAAAGGAGCTTCGGTCATGGGAATATACTCAGCAAAAACATGCTTAGTATAGCTTCCCCCTTACGCAATTGAACGGATTATCGGCATCTGGAAAAGAATTTATTAGTACTGAGTAAAGTTCATCGCTAGCTGCGGAATGTTAGCATTAGGTAGTAGCGACCATCTTTTTTAGCATAGCCGTAAGTTTTAGCTAGCCAGGTACAGGTACTTTTTCGAGCATTAACTTCGATCGCTTTAATACCTCAGGTACCGGCACTGGATAATCGCCGTTAAAGCAGGCTGAACAAAAATGCTCGACATTCCGCTGGGTAGCTTTCAACATCCCCTCTTCACTCAGATAAGCCAGACTATCAACCCCAATCTGCTCAGCAATTTCAGCCACTGATTTGGTCGCCGCAATCAAATGATCTTGACTATCAGTGTCGATACCATAAAAACAGGGGTGAGTGACTGGTGGCGAGGAAATACGCATATGAACTTCCAATGCTCCAGCTTCGCGGAGGGCTTTCACCAACTTGCGGCTGGTGGTGCCCCGGACAATCGAATCATCAACAATAATGATTCGCTTACCAGCCAATACGTCCTTTAGAGGATTCAGCTTCATCCGAATGCCGGACTCGCGCATTTCTTGAGTCGGTTGAATAAAAGTCCGACCCACATAGCGATTTTTAATTAACCCTTCCATGTACATGATTCCGGTTGCTTGGGAAAAACCGATCGCCGCTGGAATGCCTGAGTCGGGAACGCCAATCACCATATCAGCATCTTGAGGCGATTCAGCGGCCAGCTGGCGACCAATCCGCATCCGATAGCTGTATAAACTCTCTTCATTCATCAAACTGTCGGGACGGGCAAAATAAATCATCTCAAACACGCAGAGTTTGGGGGTCGCTGGTACTGTCCACATGGTACTAGTCAACCCCTCTTCTGTCGCCCAAACCATTTCTCCTGGCTGCACATCCCGTACATATTCTGCACCCAAAATATCTAAGGCGCAGGTTTCAGAAGCAAAAACATAATGCTGGGGATGATCAGGTAGTTTACCAATTACCAAGGGTCTAATACCATTAGCATCCCGCACAGCCACTACGCCAGTAGGCGTGGCGATCGTTAAACTAAAAGCTCCTTCACAAATTTTGAGAGAGTCGATAATTGCGGTTGGCCATTCTTGACCTTCGTTCACAGCGGTGGCAATCGCTAGGGCAATCATTTCGGAGTCAGTGGTCGCCTGAATATCCCATTTCTTTTCGATGAGATAGTCGCGAAGAAATATGGTGTTCACTAAGTTGCCATTGTGCGCTAATGCCAAAGACCCTAAACGGGTTTCGACCGTGATCGGCTGGGCATTGACTCGCCGACTAGAGCCGGTAGTTGAATAACGAGTATGTCCGATCGCCAGATCCCCAGGCAACTCTTCTAAAATTTCTGGTTTAAAAACCTGAGACACTAAACCCATATTCTTGTAGGAATGCATGGTCTCACCCGCAAAGGTGGCAATTCCAGCTGATTCTTGTCCCCGATGTTGCAAAGCGTACAGCCCAAAATAGGTGAGCTTGGCGACATCTTGCCCAGGAGCATAAACCCCAAATACGCCACAGGCTTCTTCCGGCTTGTCAGATGCATAGTCAGAAAGAGTGTCAACATCTGCGCTCAAGAGAGAATCGTTGGGGATCATGGTGGGGCAATACTCCTAGGGTGGGGATGAAAATAGCAGTTCGGTATGGACGTTGAAAATCGTCTCTCAATTCTAGCTTAACAATCGCTTAACAATTCCTTCATCATTATAGATTGAGTCAATTTCAGCAATTTATAGCCATTCTCAATCCTACTGATGATTTGTGGCAACATGGGAAATGCCGGTGATCTATCAATATATTCATGAACAACTTTGTCACTCAACGTATTGCGGAAATTCGCCAAGAGCTGCCAACCACTGTGCGGTTGATTGCTGTCACTAAAGGCGTATCAGTAGACCTCATGCGTTTAGCTTACACCGCTGGAATCCGAGATTTTGGTGAGAGTCGAGTGTCAGAAGCGATCGATAAGCAGGCTGCCCTCGCCGATTTGTCGGATATCTGTTGGCATTTAATTGGTCATTTGCAAACAAATAAAGCCCGCAAAGCCATCCAGACTTTTGATTGGATTCAGGCGGTGGATAGTTTAAAGCTGTTGCAGCACTTGGAGCGCATGGCTGGAGAACTGGGGTTACAACCCGCGATCTGTTTACAGGTCAAAATCTGGCCTGATCCCCAAAAATATGGTTGGGCTGTTAATGAATTGTTAGCAGACTTAGAGATGATCGATCGATGTCAACATTTAAAAATTCAAGGGCTGATGGCGATCGCGCCCCTCGGCTTACAGGCAGAAGAGTCTAGGCGTTTTTTTCTGGCTCTCCAGCAACTGCGCAATGATGTTAGCCGTCTTGATTGGCAGCATATTGTCCTGAAAGAACTGTCGATGGGTATGTCTAACGACTATCCATCAGCGGTGGCTAGTGGGTCAACAATGGTACGAATTGGCAGCAAGATTTTTGTTCCCTGAATTTGAGTGAATTTCAGCCCAGAAAAAGTTTGTTAAGCAATAGTTTTATTCAGTTTAATGATGAATTTATGATGAAATGACTCTCAAATTCATGAAGAATGTAGTGAACAGTAAAATACTAATAAATCGTTGTTCTTGAGGAAACAATCTGATTTTGATCATCGCTTGACAAAAATTCAAGATCTTCACGGTTTTTTAATAATCACAAAAAAATGTAATGAATTATACCTGATTGCAATGTAAGCTTCGGGCTTGAAAAGCTCTCCTGGTAAAAGTTTCAAGACTTTATTACTGAACAATATTTTAAACTACTTTATCAAATCTTTTTCCGAAAGCTAGTGATAAAGTAGTACAAGTGATCGAAATTCTAAAGAAATACAAATAAATTTAATATGTACTCTATTAAAACTTGTCAATTTCTGCTAGAAGTATATTCATGGGATGTAATTACCTACCCTTTAAGTATTCAGGAGCATTGAGCGTGAGTTTCCTCAACAAGTTAAAAGATATCGTTGGTCTCAACGACCAAGACGATTACGATTATGAATATGATGACGTAGATAGCACGGGCAGTGTTGCCCCAACCAACTCGATGGAAGATACTTCTAGAAATCAGCGCTCGGTAGCTAGTACTGAGCCAGTTCGTTCCAAGACTGGTAATGTCATCGGGATGCCGGGCATGGCTCATGGTGCCTCCGAAATGATCTTGATTGAACCGCGAGCGTTTGAAGAAATGCCTCAAGTAATTGACGCTCTGCGTCAGCGCAAGTCTGTCATTTTGAACATGACTTTGATTCGCCAAGAAGAAGCCCAACGTGCTGTAGACTTTGTAGCTGGTGGTACCTATGCGATCGATGGTCACTACGAACGCATTGGTGACAATATTTTTCTGTTCACTCCTAGCTGTGTTCAAGTTAGTACCCCAAGCAGTCTATTAACCGAAGCTACTCCAGCCCCGGCTCGTCCGGCTCGTGCCGTTGCAACTAGTAACTGGATGAGTGAGCCAATCGCCGCTGTTCAATAATGTTCAGCATCTATTGATTGTATGAATTGCAGTTAGAGGTCAGTAATTGTCTATCCAGTTAGGAATTATTGGAGGTGGGGTAATGGCGGAAGCTATTCTATCCCGCCTCCTTGCCGTGGGCACTTATACAGCCGGTCAGTTAGTAGTGAGTGATCCACTGGCCGCTCGCCGCCAATTCTTAGAAGAGCAGTATGGGGTAGTCACCACTGACCAGAATCAAGAGGTGGTAAAAGCTCCTACTGTTTTATTGGCAATTAAGCCCCAGGTGTGGACAGCAGCTGTGCAAGGTTTGAGCGTGCCAGCTGATCGATTGATTATTTCCATTTTGGCAGGAGTGACCATTGCCCAGTTGGAAAAAGTTTTTACGGAGCAAGCGGTCATTAGAAGTATGCCCAACACTCCAGCAACAGTAGGTGAAGGAATTACAGCTATCGCCAAAAGCCAGCGCGTGGATGACCAACAATATCGGGTCGCCGCTGACATTTTTCAGACGGTGGGCAAGGTAATTCAGGTTAGTGAAAATCAGCTCGATGCGGTTACTGGTTTATCTGGCTCTGGTCCCGCCTACGTCGCCATTATGATTGAAGCCCTAGCTGATGGGGGAGTTGCTGCTGGTTTGCCAAGAGCCACTGCCCAAGAGCTAGCTTTGCAAACAGTTTTAGGAACAGCCCATCTGCTGACGGAAGGCAACCTACATCCCGCTGTTTGTAAAGACCGGGTCACTAGTCCGGGTGGCACCACGATTGCAGGCATTAGAGCTTTAGAGCAAGGCGGTTTTCGCTCAACCATCATCGAGGCGGTACTAGCCGCAACGGAGCGCTCCCGGGAGCTAAGTTCTTAACAGTTTGGCAGCAATATTGTGGGTTATTGGTATCAAGGTGATTTCATCGATTCGCCCTTTCTCCAGATCGCCTACGACGATCCGGCCTTG
Organism: Synechococcales cyanobacterium; assembly: GCA_043755575.1. Lineage (GTDB taxonomy): Bacteria > Cyanobacteriota > Cyanobacteriia > Cyanobacteriales > Chamaesiphonaceae > JAAFHZ01. The sequence continues at coordinate 872 of JAYUSR010000131.1, read as the reverse complement.
ATCTATGGCGCTTCAATATTTACTACCTGTCGGATCTACGCAGGATCGATCGATCATCCCCTCACCATGTGGGCGGCTCATTGCCAGCGACTAGCCAGCGATATTCAGGGCTTAGGCTGGTCCGATCCCAATTGGTCAAATATCTTGAAGGGCGTGAAACTAGTGGCTCAAACCCATCCAGTGGTCAGAATTACACTATTTTCTGATGGCCGGGAGTTGATTTGGGGGAAAAGCTTACCAGCTGATCTTGTACAAAAACAACAGCAGGGAATTGTGGCTGAAGTAGTGGCGGGGTTCGATCGAACTCTGCCTCAATACAAAACTGGTAATTATTTAGCGCCCTGGTTAGCACGGTGCCAAGTCACCCAAGAAGCGATTTTAGTCAATGCCGCTGGTGACTGGTTAGAAACCAGTACTGGCAACCTGTGGGGCTGGCGAGATCAGACTTGGTACACCCCACCGCTGACTGCTGGAATTTTGCCAGGGATTATTCGAACTTATTTGGTGCAATGGCTGCAAACTCAGGGCAAAATAGTAAATGAAGGTCATTGGGATCAGGCTTTAGTGAACCAGCTGACCGGCATCGCCTATAGTAATGCCGTAGTGCAATTCATTCCCATCCACACTGTGATCACAACTACTGGACAAAAAGCATACGCGATCGACCGTCAAGAGCAGGAATATCTTCAGCAAGCTTTTCGCTGAGTAGATCTTTTCGTGAATTACGGAAAACCGTCATGAATTTTCGCCAATAGGTAGCGCAGGAAATGAGAGAAGGGTTAACATAAGTTAATAATAACTAACAAGCTTAAAAATCTATAAATTAGCTAGTCGGTACCACATACTAGGAGTAACATCAGCATGAACAAACG
>JAYUSR010000130.1:0-5079 GCA_043755575.1 Synechococcales cyanobacterium | reverse complement strand
CTGACTGAATATAATTTGCGGAAAATCGGCTCGGATTTGGAGCATTTCGTGCGATCGCTGCTACAAAAAGGTGACATTCGATACAATCTCAACAGTAGAGTATTGAACTACAGCATGGGCTTACCACAAGTAGCAAATCCAACTGTATAAGTCATGACGGTATTGATTACTGTCCCATTTTCAATCATCTCGTTTATGCAGCTTTTTATATCTTCTGATTCCCCATAGACCTTCCCTAGAGCTAGCTGGGACATTTTTAGAGACTAGCAAATAGCGGGATAAGGCAAATATCGAGTCTAAAAGTTACGCCTTTTGTCTCATGAATTTAAAACAGGCTTCGGCTATTCTAATTCTGATAGGTAAGAGTAGCGACATTTTTCATTCCTCCACTAGGTTTGATACCCCCTTTTAAAACTGATATAAAACCGAGTTACTAGATTTTAAATCCACTTTTTCAACAGACATTGAAGTTGCTCCCATCCTGTTTACTTAATTTTATTGACTGTCCCTAGCTCTTTCGAGTGCCAGGGATGTTTTTTTTGAGTAGTAAAGTTTCTCAAACTTCACGAAACCAGTCGGTAGAGACTGATATACTGAGAAAAATTTTCAGAATGGGGAAAGCTTGGTGAAAATCCAACACTGTCCCGCAGCTGTAACGAGAACGCTCTTCTCCAAGTCAGAATGCCCACTGAAAAACTAATTCTATCTGCGAGGCACAGGTGATCATTACTAAAATTATCGCGTTTTGGGATCAGTGAACTACTGAGTTAGCTTCGTCTCCACCTCATACCTTCACTGAAACCATCATGAAAGCAAAACGTCAAAAACTGGCATCTTTAGCAGCGATGCTGGGATTGAGCTGTTATCTAATTCTAGGCTCTCCTCCCCCCGCTCATGCCATGCACATTGCCGAGGGCTATTTACCTGTCCAGTGGGCAGCATTTTGGTGGGTAGCAGCCTTACCTTTCTTTCTGTTAGGCTTACGCTCTATTAATCGCATTACTCAAGCACATCCTGAACTTAAGCTGCTCTTAGCCTTGTCTGGAGCTTTTACATTTGTCCTTTCGGCACTCAAAATTCCTTCAGTTAATGGCAGTAGCTCTCACCCTACTGGAACTGGATTAGGAACAATTCTGTTTGGCCCACTGGTCATGTCCGTGATGGGAGGATTAGTGTTGCTATTTCAAGCGGTACTCCTTGCCCACGGCGGACTGACAACTTTAGGTGCCAATGCGTTTTCGATGGCGATTGTTGGTCCGCTGGTCGCTTATGTTGTCTATCAGACAATCGCCCGCACTGGACATCAGAAGATTGCCGTATTTATGGCTTCCATGCTCGAAGATTTGTGTACTTATTTGGTGACTGCCATGCAGTTGGCGCTGGCTTTTCCGGCTGCCCAAGGCGGATTCATGGCCGCTTTTATCAAATTTGTAGGTGTGTTTGCAGTTACCCAAATCCCTTTGGCCATCAGTGAGGGTTTATTGACTTTGTTAGTATGGAACTGGCTCCAAGATTACGGTCAGCAAGAATTGAAAGTACTCCAACTGTTTCAAAAGGGAACTAATCTAAATGCGGAAGTCGTCAATTAATATTTGGTTACTGAGTGGTGCCGTCATCTTATCGATGGCTCCAGTTTTAATGTATCAAGGCAAAGAATTTAAAGCGACAGATAGCATTAATATCACGGCGATCGAAGCAGTCAAACCTGGATATAAGCCTTGGTTTGAGCCGGTGATTAAGCCTTCTGGTGGCGAAATCGAAACCTTCTTGTTTGCGACCCAGGCGGCGATCGGATCCGGGATCACCTGTTATATCTTGGGTTTATATAAAGGCCGCACCGAACGACGGCAAGCAGAAGAGGACTCCCCACTGCTCAAAAATCGCGATTAGTGCATATTCAATTCGATACTCTAGCTTATACTAATCGGCTACGCTATTTGCCCCCAGGGCAGAAGCTGTGGTTTGCAGTCCTGGTACTGCTTATATCGCTGATGTCTCACTATCCTGTCCAAATTGTCATATTTGGATGGATGAGTGTTTGGAGTATTTTTTATGCTGGCATTCCGCGCCACATTTATGGTTCGATGATCTTGGGAGTGTTGGTTTTTTTGGTGACTAGCTTGCCAGCGTTGGTGATGGAATATGCTACTGCCATCTCATTAAGTATGCAAACAGATGTTTGGTGGCAAATGGATCTTTGGGGTGGACATATCTACCTTAGTCACAGTGGTTTAATCCGAGCCATGCAAGCTTTTAGTCGGTCGTTGGCGAGCACTTCGGCGCTGTTTTTTATCGTTCTCACTACTCCAGCGATCGATCTAGCGACTGTTTGCCAGAAAATCGGTTGCCCACCGATCCTAATTGAACTATCGCTACTGGTTTACCGTTTTATTTTTTTGTTGGCAGATACCGCCCAAAAAATCGTCACGGCTCAAGTGGCGCGGGGTGGATATCGTACTAGCAAACTCCGGATGAATAGCTTGAACCTACTAGTTCGGCAACTGATCCGGCGCACTGCCATCCGCTATCAGCAGTTGATATTGGGCGTGAAAGCAAGGGGATTTCAGCAAGAATTTCGGTTCTGGCAGCCCAATAATTATCAATACTCCCATCGCTACGGTTTAGAAGCGATCGGCGGCTGTTTGTTATTGATTATTGGGGAAATTTGCTATCGTATCTATGTCTAAGTATTTGCTGGAATTTCAGGATGTTCATTACAGCTATCCGATGGCCGAGTCGCCAACGATCGATGGTTTAAGTTTTCGCCTACCTACCGGCAAAAATACAGCTTTAATTGGTCAGAATGGCTGCGGTAAATCGACGCTATTCTTGCTAGCAGATGGTCTATGTCAGCCTAGTCGGGGTGTCATCCAACTAGATCAAACGCCGCTGACGTTCGATCGAACAGCTCTTAATCGGTGGCGGCAACGGGTGGGCTTGGTATTTCAAGACCCCGAACAGCAGCTGGTCGCCCCCACAGTAGCTGCTGATATTTCTTATGGGCTATACAATCAGGGTTTACTGGAAGCTGAAGTAGCCAGCAAAGTCATCAAGACTTTAGCCGATTTTAACCTAGAAGACCTAGCCATGTCCCCGCTTCAGCACCTCAGCTTGGGTCAAAAAAAGCGGGTGAGTATTGCGGGGGTGATGGCTTTGCAACCAGAATTATTGCTCCTCGATGAACCCACAGCCTATCTCGATCCGATTCAAACTCGGAATCTGTTAACCGAGCTAGAATCTATTGCCAAATTAGGGACAACCTTATTAATTGCCACCCACGACTTAGATTTTGTGTACCAATGGGCAGACTGGGTATTGGTAATGAATGAAGGCCGGTTGTTGATGGAAGGTGCCACTCTAGAAGTGTTCGATCGACTGCAAAATATGCCGGGGTTTGAGTTAGGAATGCCACTGCTATGGGAAATGTGGCAGGCTTTATCACCTCAGATGCAGCAGCAGCAAGCTGCACCACGCTCGATGGCCGAGTTCCGCCAATTCTTGAAAGCTTTGCCACTTTCGGACAAAGGTTAGGATAGCGGGTCTATCCCCAGATTTTACGTGGCTTAGCTTTGTGGCGGCAGGGCGAAGTCACCACTGCTGAAAAAATACTGAGCCGTTACCAAGCTGACCAGCGGATGATGCCCCGTGGTGCGATCGCCCTCAGCTATCGAGTCGCTAATCAGTAGGTAGAATATTTGGTTTGGGTAAATGGCCAAATGAGTCCGATCGAATTAGAAAGCGACCAGTCTCCGCTCAGAACTTACTATTTACGGGCTTTAGGTGAAACCGGTGATTTACCAAGGCTGCTGGTGTTGATCGATCGACTACCACACAGTAATGACCTGTTGATATCGCGGCTACAAACCTTAGCTTTTTGCGGCAGAACAGTGGCGGTGGGTTTACAGTTGTTGTTTGATCTTACCAACGGGCATACCAGCATTACGGGTCACTTTTCGGGGCTTAGTTGTGGGTGTGGTGTTAGCCAGAATCAAAACCAAATAAATTTTAGTAGCCACCGCCAGTGGAGTTCAGAATCTGCCCCGTAATCCACTGCGCATCATCTGTAGCTAGCCAACCGATCAACCTTGCGGTATCTTCAGGCTTGCCCCAGCGCCCTTGCGGATTGGCGGCACGAATTAGCTCATAAAGTTCAGCCTTAGCCCAGCCCGTATCAGTGGCACCAGATGGGCAATCTTGGTGCCATGCTCTTGCAGTGTGGCTATTAGTGCCGAAATCCCGTCAGGATCTGCACCCCAATCTCGATCAGCATCGTAGGAGGAAAAAGAGTGAGTGAAAACATCTGCACCCAACATGGCTAGTCGTTGGGCGATCGCAAAGCCAATCCCTTTGCGCCGACTCACCCCTGTAACCAGAGCAACACGACCCTTTAAGGCTGATTCAGACATAATATCAACAACCCCTAAATTATCTGAACAGTCTATTTACACAGATATATTAGCGTTCCATTGGCATAGATAATGAGAACAAAGGAAAATCGGGCTACAATTGATGACTAAGAGAGCAATTTATTGAATAACCTTCACCCGCCAAAGGCTTTGACAATGCTTATTCAATCATCTAAATCAGAATTAACTGTCAGAGTTGAAAGTACTATTGATGGTCGAGTTGTGGCAACATCTGTTGACCTACCGGATCTTCAATCCCAAGCAGATAGCCGAGAAGAAGCTCTATCCAATTTAGAGACTAAAATCAGGGCACGTTTGGTTACAACGGAAATTGTAACTTTACGATGGGAGCTAACACCGCACAACAACCCTTGGTTAAATTTTGCTGGCAAGTATGCGACAGATCCTGACTTTGATCGGATGTTGTATCACATTGAAACAGATCGTGAGTCGTTAGGATAGCCTTTTCCGTGAAGAATCGCGCTCCATCCTAAATAGCTACTATGAAAAAATGGATATTAGATACTGACCACTATTCATTAGTCCAGCGAGGTAATCAACAAGTTATCGGTCGTCTTAAAAAAATAGATCCGACTGAAATATATATTACGATCATTACGGTACAAGAGCAGATTAAAGGTCGGTTCAAAAATATTGATGAAGCTAAAAACTC
>JAYUSR010000129.1:0-16855 GCA_043755575.1 Synechococcales cyanobacterium | reverse complement strand
CAGCATTATGAACCTCATTAATAAAGAGGAAGCGGCACTGCTGCAAGACAAGATCGACAGGTGGCTCCGCAAGAATCCGGAAGCCGCGCGGCAAGGCCAAGTTGAGGCTCTATATCGGGGGATTGCGGCTCATCATGCCGGTATTTTGCCAGCCTGGAAAGTATTGGTAGAAGAGCTGTTTACCCAAGGTTTGATCAAAGTGGTGTTTGCTACTGAAACCCTGGCCGCAGGTATCAATATGCCTGCTCGTACTACCGTGATTTCTAGTCTTTCTAAGCGTACTGATGTTGGCCACCGACTGCTAACGGCTTCCGAGTTTTTGCAAATGTCTGGCCGCGCTGGACGACGGGGCAAAGATGTGATCGGCCATGTGGTGACAGTGCAGAGCCGCTTTGAAGGTGCTGCTGATGCCGCTCATTTGGCCACTTCACCTGCCGACCCATTAGTGAGTCAGTTTACGCCAACTTATGGAATGGTGCTCAACTTACTCCAGACTCATACCTTAGACGAAGCCAAAGAATTAGTCGAAAGTAGTTTTGGCCAATTCACTGCCAACTCTGTTCTTCAGCCGCAACAGGTGGCTATCAAAGAAGCTGAGCGGGAGTTAAATCAGTTGGCATTATTACTAGATCAAGTCAGCCCGGCAGAATTGGATAACTATGAAAGTTTGAATTCTCAGATGAAGTTAGAGCAAGCTCAGCTCAAGAATTTACAGCTTTATTACGATCAGGTGCGGGTTAATCAAGTTGCCCGCCTGATGCCTAATGCCGAACCTGGTACGATCATGAGTCTCAAGGGTAAGAACGTGCCCGTCTCTACTCCCCTACCAGCTTTGTTGGTAGCTAAAGCCAGTGGTGCCCACCGCAGTCGGCTATTGCTCTGTCTCGGTCAAGATAATCGCTGGTATGTAGTGGGAAATCAAGATGTCGTGGGTGTGCATGAGCCATGGTCGGCCTATGTTGGTCGGCAGCAGGTGCCGCCAGTGGCAGCTCTATTGCCTCCCGATGACATGCCGGTGCGCGCGGGTCAAGTTCGCAAAGGTACCGATACCACTGTGGCGATCGCCAAGCTCATTCCACGGGTGGAACCTACCACGGTGCCGGAGGTAGCTGAGCAGATGGAGAAGATCGATCGACTGAAACAGCAGTTAGAAAAGCACGTCGTTTGGCAGTGGGGCAATCCAGCGACCTTGCTCAAACGCCACCGCCGCCGCCAGGGTTTGGAGCAAGAGATTGCGGAACGGCAGGATAAATTGCGGGCCATGTTGGCACATCACTGGCAAGAATTCCTCAGCCTGATCGAGGTACTCCGTCAGATGGGGGGCTTAAATGATGTAATGCCAACAGTATTGGGTGAAATAGCGGCGGCAATTCGTGGTGACAACGAGTTGTGGTTAGCAATTTGTCTGTCATCGGGTTTCTTGGATGAGTTGCCGCCTCAAGATCTGGCTGCGACGATCTGCGCTCTGGTATCGGAAACACCCCGCAATGATAGCTGGGTGAACTACGATCCACCGGAAATGATGATGATGGCACTCAGTGGTTTACGTGGTACTCGCCGTCAGCTGTTTCAAATTCAACACCGCCACCATGTAACCCTGCCAGTCTGGATGGAATATGACATGGTGGGGTTAGTGCAAGAATGGGCGCTAGAAACATCTTGGACAGATGTCTGCGATAGCTGTAGTTTAGACGAGGGTGATATGGTGCGGATGCTCCGCCGGACGGTGGATATGTTGTCACAAATTCCTCACGTCCCGCATATTTCTGATGCGCTCAAGACTACTGCTAAACAAGCGGCACAATTGATCGATCGATTCCCTGTCAATGAAAAAATCGAATAGTTGAGGTGTGGGTTTCTTGATCGCTGCGACATCTTGCTGATGAAGCTGCTCAGACTTTTTACTGATCTGATCCCCAAGAATTCGCTACTAGTTGGCGGCGAAAGTCTGTCAATGTGTCTCAAAGTGGCTGAAACATGAGGCTTGCAAGAATTTGGCCTGTATATTACCCATTAGATTAGCCGTCATAAGTACGTTGATTTTTAATAGGAATCGGTGATAGTCTAGGCTGGCTTATTGGGCAATATAAGAATTAAGTACTACCAAAAGCATGATTTTGTTGGTGCATCTATTTTTTTGCTAGTGCTCTCTTAAATTCTTATTTGGTCAACTATCCCCAACCATGCAAACTGGCTCTCGTCAACATGTTATCTCTCCCGTAGCATCAGAAGAATTCTGGCAACAATTATTGCATGACTGTCCCGCACCGATTCAGTTATCGGGAATAGAGAATCCACAATTTCAGAAATTTCAGACTTCTTCTGTTAGTGCTCAATCAATTCAGCTGTCCGCCGCTAGTACTTTAGCATTACAAAACTTTGTCCATACCCATCAGATGCATCTGCGGACGCTAGTCCATGGAGCCTGGGCTTTGTTGCTGAGCCGTTACAGTGACGAAACTGACGTGGTTTTTGGTGAACTGCGAGTTTGTGGACAACCGATCCTCCACAGTTACCAAGATCTAATAGCTAATGCCTTCATCAATGCTTTACCGGTGAGAATTCAGGTGTCTGCTGATCAAGCATTATTGCCTTGGTTGCAGCAATTACAGGCCGATTGGATAGCTGTTCAAGATCATGCTCACCTTCCCCTCGCCACCATTCAAGAATGGAGTGGTATTACTGAAACAGCTTTATTTGAGAGTTTGGTTATCTTTGAAGATGGAGAGCTTTCTACTGCTTCAATGCAGCCTAGGATAACTGGGCAAGAGCTACTGGATCAATCACAATATCCGCTCACTCTGCTGGTTCAAGCTGATGCCACAATAGATCTGTCAATTTCTTACAACTGTAGTCAGTTTGGTGCTGAATCGATCGATCGGTTGTTAGGACATCTCCAAACTCTATTGGACGGTTTTGTTGTTGATCCGCAACAGCTGCTAGCAGCCTTGCCCTTGATCACAACCGCCGAACGCCAGCAGTTACTAGTAGAGTGGAACCAAACTACTGCTGATTATCCCCGTAACCAGTGCATTCATCAGCTATTTGAGGAGCAGGTATTCCGTACCCCGGAGGCCATCGCCCTGGTCTTTGAACAACAGCGCATTACCTATCAAGATCTTAATCAGCGAGCCAATCAGCTGGCACATCACCTGCAATCTTTGGGAGTTGCTCCCGATGTATTGGTCGGAATTTGTGTAGAACGCTCTGTGGATATGGTCGTGGGGCTACTGGGCATCTTAAAAGCTGGTGGAGCTTATGTTCCTCTCGACCCAGCTTTTCCTCTAGAACGCCTTTCTTACATGCTCTCAGATTCCCAACTGACGATTTTAGTAGCTCATCAAGCCTTAGTGCCGCTCTTTCCTGAGCATCAAGCCCAAGTAGTATGCATAGATACTAGTTGGGTAAATATTTCTCAGATGAGTACTCAAAACCCCAGTAGTGTCGTAACTGTAGAGCATTTAGCTTACATACTTTACACTTCCGGATCTACTGGTAAACCTAAAGGAGTTCAAATTCAGCATGGATCTACTACAAATTTCTTAAGCTCTATGAAGCTTCAGCCTGGCTTGACCGAGCAAGACATTCTGGTGGCTATTACAACTATCTCTTTCGATATTGCGGTTTTAGAACTATACCTGCCTTTGTTGGTTGGTGCGCAGGTGGTCTTGGCCAGCCGAGAAGTAGCAGTAGATGGCATCAGATTATGGCAGTTGCTTGAAGAATCTGGTGCTACCTTTATGCAATCGACCCCCGCTACTTGGCAGTTGTTGTTAGCAGTAGGTTGGACTGGTCACTCTTCGTTCAAAATTCTTTGCGGTGGTGAAGCCCTGTCCCCACAGTTAGCTAGTCAATTGGTAGGCAGAGCCTCTGCTGTTTGGAATATGTATGGTCCCACTGAAGCTACCGTTTGGGCTACTATCCATGAAATCAAAGCTTCCGATCAAATTATTAATGCTCAGCGATCAGCTATCTCGGTGGGTAAACCAATCGCTAATACTCAAATTTATATTCTCGATCCCTTTTTGAAACCCGTGCCCATTGGTTTGAGAGGTGAGCTATACATCGGTGGTGTACAGCTCGCCAGAGGCTACCTAAATCTACCGAACCTGACCGCCGAGAAGTTTATTCCTGATCCCTTTGGCAGTCAACCTCACTCACGTCTTTACCGAACTGGTGATTTGGCTCGATATCTTCCTAATGGTGATATTGAGTACATCGGTCGTATTGATAATCAAGCTAAGATTCGGGGCTATCGCATCGAACTTGGTGAAATTGAATTTTTGCTCGCTACCCATCCAGCTATTTGTCAAAATGCTGTAATTGTGAGGGAAGACTTGCCCGGTGATAAGCGTCTTGTCGCTTACTTTGTTGCTCATGAGCAGCAGACTGCCACTATTCAAGACGTTCGTGATTTTCTTTCTCAACAATTGCCTGCTTATATGATGCCTACAGCTTTTGTCATCTTAGATGTGATGCCGCTCACTCCCAATAACAAGATTGATCGTCGTTCTTTGCCCGTTCCTACCATTGAACGATCACAATTAATAGCAGCTTTTGCAGAACCTAGAAATCAGTTGGAGAAAACAATTGTCCAGATCTGGCAACAGGTTCTGGGAATTGACAAAATTGGGATTCATGATAACTTCTTTGAGTTAGGAGGTAATTCTTTAATTGCCGTTCAGTTGCTCACCAAATTAGGGAATGAGCTGGGGCAAAATCTGTTTGTCACCACTTTTTTGAATGCCCAGACGATCTCACAATTAGCAGCGGTGCTACAAGCTCAAGATCAAGCAATCTCTTTCTCTTGTCCATCGTTAGTACCTATTCAAACTAATGGCGATAAACCTCCCCTATTCTTGATTCATGCTGTTTGGGGAAACGTCTTGTTCTATCGCAAATTAGTAAACTATTTAAAGCCAGACCAACCAGTTTATGGATTGCAAGCCCAAGGGCTAGATGGAGAAGAAATACCGAGTACTTCTATCCCCGAAATGGCTGCTAAATACATTCAGGAAATTCAAAGAGTCCAGCCCGAAGGTCCTTATTATTTAGGCGGATTTTCTCTTGGGGCAGAAATAGCTTTTGAAATAACTCAACAATTACTTGCTCAAGGTCAAAAAACTGCTTTACTAGCAATTATAGATAGTACTGCGCCTAAGTCTTGGCCAGTAGACACCGAGGGCGTTCAAGTCAGTGATCTTCAAAGTTGGCAAACGCAATATCTTCAGGATTTGTTGCCATTGACATGGCCAAAACGCCTAAAGTATGTTCAAGAAAAAATGCAGTGGCACTTTACGGTAGGGAAGTTAGGCTTTCTTTATCGTAGCTATTTACAGCATATCAAGCGATCCTTACCAGACCTATACTTACTGCAAGTTCATTTTGCTAATAACCAAGCAAGTAATGAATATACAGCATCGGTATATCCAGGGCATGTAAATCTTTTCCTGTGCCCGGGCAATTCGCCTAGTAACAGCCCTGACCTGGGCTGGGGAAAACTGGTATTGGGCGGATTAACGATTTCTCAGGTACCTGGCTCTCACACTACCATCATGGAAGAACCATTAGTGAAAGACCTGGCGGCACAACTTACGCCGGTTCTTCAAAAAGCGCAATTAGCAACTGTAGCTCAGCAGTTAAGCAGTTAATCGGGTTGTTATCTCGTCCCTAACCAGAATTTTGTGTATGATAAAGTTGCTGAAACTGAATATATCGCTATGAGTACTGCTGAAAAACCACCAGATTCTTTGACCGACATAGACCAAAAATCACCTGATCCAGCCTTTGGCTGGACAAAATATGCCGAACAAATCAATGGACGTTTTGCAATGGCTGGTTTTGTCTTGCTGATTGTCTTAGAGTTTTTTACTAAGCAAGACATCATTACCTGGCTAGGATTGCGCTAGCAGCTATAGCGCCCCCATAGCGCGGATTTTATAGCTACCACCACCGCGTCGGCCACTAGCAGCTAAAACCAAGTAGTTTCCTGAAATAGGCAGACGACCCTGCAAAGTTGCCAGAGTCCTCCCATCACCACCAGTTTCAGCAATTAGCTTGCCTTTGGGGGAGAGCAAAATTAAGCCCGGTTTTATCTCTCGACTAGAAATATCAATTCTAATGCGCTGCCCCGCAATGCCTCGAAAAACATAGAGGTTGACATAACTATTGCTAGTCGGCAACATGAGATCACCACTACCCAGGCGAGCAGAGATAACCTGTCCAGTGAGCGGCAACTGCTGTACCTTGATTTTTTGCTGAGGACGACGATTGCTGGTATTGCTTTGAGCTAAGGTACTTTTTACATTCCCCTGTTGATAAGCCGTAAGAAAAGATTGCACTCGATCGATCGAAATGGCAAATCCAATGCCAATATTCCCTGGGTTTTGGCCGCTAGCATAGATAGCAGTATTGACACCGAGCAGCTCACCATTACTATTCAGCAAAGGGCCGCCCGAGTTTCCCGGATTAATTGCCGCGTCCGTTTGAATCAAACCCTCCTTTCGATCAATCCGACTGACAATACCCGTCGTGAAAGTACCCTGAAATTTCCCAAAGGGATTGCCAATCGCAAAAGCCCGCTGACCAACACGGGCTTTACCACTAGCAATTTTCATAGTCGGCAGACCTTTAGCTCCATCCAACTTAATAAGAGCCAAATCTAAGCCATCATTAGCAAACCCGACAACTTTACCAGTAAGCTGGCTTCGATCAGCCAGAGATACCTGCACTGACTGTCCCTGTAACCCTTCTACAACATGAGCATTAGTTAAAACAAGACCATCGGCGCTAATAATACTGCCACTTCCCACTGCTCGGCCAACTTGAATTGAGACTACTGCGGCACTAGCTTTTTCGTATACCTGGATATTAGTTTTTTCTTCATTGTCTACAGCGCGCGCCGTTGGGCATATTCCAGGGACAGCTCCCAGCGTGATACCGATCGCCAATGGCCAAACCAGGAAGCGGTGCAGAGCAGATATTTTAGACATACCAGTGGGCAAAACCCTTTGAATTGATTGTAATTAGTACTGATCAGGAAACTGGATGGGCTGTTCCCCATTGGCTAGTGGTGATGGTTCAACTGGCTCATAATCTACGTAAGCACTAGACTTGGCGGCTGGTTCATCAGCAGAATCTTCGAGACTAGAGCGCCGCCGATTTTTGGTTGGTGCCGCTGGTTCGTCATTATTACTGGAACGCCGACTCCGACGAGACCTGTCGGCTGGCGGACGTTGTTCTGAGCTACTGGAGTCACTGCGCCGACCATATTCACGCGGTGCTGGTGCTTCATAATCAGAATATTCGTCCTGGCGACGGGGCAAGTCATCTACTTGATTGGCGCGTCGAAACTCGGGTAACATCCGTCCGTTATCGCGCACTGGCTGGTCAAAATCATCATCATAATTATTCCACTGCTCCTGTCGATCGCTATTCAACCTGCGGGATGAATTCCTTGCTGGGGGAGCATATTCTGGCTCTTCATCGATTTTGGCTGCATAACCAGAACGCCTGGCAGCTGGTTCTCTGCCGCTACTACTCCGTACGCCACTGCCAGCACCGCCTTTGAGCCGTTTATTTTCCGCTCTCACCTGCATATACTGCCACATTAAAGTAACAACACTACCAATCATTAACATTTGTTGAAAGGCCATGCCAATTCCCAAATCTAGTTGCGTCAGCAAAAGCAGACCACAAACAAAACCAATAATCGCATAGATATTGTCCGATTCTTGGTGCAACTCGGGCTTGAATTTGCTGGTGAGGAAGAGGCCAGCTGACGCTACCACCAAGATCAGTCCAAATAGTAAGGGAGCGGGAATGCCAAAATTCACAGTTAGATCCTCAGATAGTTAGCTTTGTTCTTAGAGCAGCTTGATGGCACCACCAAATGAAACATCATGATGCCAGGCATGGCAAATGCGCTGGGCTAGATATAATTACTTCCATTTTAACACTGCTAACAGCTTGCCATCTTGTGATGCCGTACCAGCCGACAGCAAAAAACCTCAGCGGGCAACACGTTACTATCACTGAGGCCATGACATGTAGTAATTTGAATTTTAATTCCGTTGAATTCTATCTTTCTGGCTAATAAAAACGAGAGCGATAGTCGCAGGCACTACTATCACTAATCCGCCTACTAGCAAGCTATAAAAGAAATTGGCTAAGGAGGGAGTCATAATTATATTATCCTTAATGTTCAGTAAAAATAGTTTTTCTTAATTCTAGCCACTTGCCGGGTTTCAGGCAATAGCTGCATTGGATATTGTCGCATCTATAATAGGAGTTATTCAAGATCCTGCAATAATTTATGACCGACCCTAGTAGTATTCTTAGTCTGGCCTTGGGTATCGCTCTAGGCTTATTCATCCTGCTATTTATTGTCCGTATTGTCCTGACTTGGTATCCCCAAGTCGAAACTAGCAAGTTTCCGTTTAATTTAGCTGTTGCTCCCACTGAGCTAGTGCTGGTGATTACTCGCAAGTTCATACCGCCGATCGGAGGAGTCGATATTACCCCGATTGTATGGGTGGCGATTGTCGCCTTTTTGCGGGAAGTACTGCTTGGTCAGCAAGGTCTAATTACCATGATGAGCCGCCACTGATAAAGACGGGGTATGCATACCCCGTCTTTATCAATTAAATAGTTTAATAGATAATAATTACCGATTAGCAGTTTTGAACTCACCAAAAGACATATAAATATCCTCTGGGTCGTACAAATGACATTCTTCAGTAATTTCTTTCATCAGCTCCCAGTTAAAGGTTCTGGCCTGGAGATCATAATGACCCCACTTATCTCTAATAATTTCAGTTGCTGCCCGCAGATGGTAAGAAGGAATAGCGGTGGAAATATGATGGGGCAAATGCACGTTGATATCGTGACACAACACCTCCACCCATTTTGGGTAGTCGCAATGAACAGTACCGGTTAGCTGGGCAATCGCTTCGTTCCATTCGCTTTCTGGAGCAAAGGGGATGTTACGAGCCGTATGGTGTACCACGGTGAAGGTACTCATCCAGAAGTGATATACCAACCAAGGCATCAACCAAAACTTAGCTAAGCCCCACCAGCCAGTGGTCATGGTTAAAGCTGTCAGACCAATGCCGCCACCAACAATAACAAATAAAGTTGAAAAGCGCATTTGTTGACTTTCTTTGCCCGTGCAGCGAGTCCAGTCAAAATTAACTAGTGCCCAGTGGAAGATGGAACCAGTCCACCACAGCTTGCCCCGAATCGAGTGATAGACCGCCTTCATCCCAATATTTAGGTCTTGGTAGACCTCTTGTTTCCAAGGTTGCCAGGCGTTGTCAATATCTAGCTTGTTAGTGTGCTTATGGTGCAGGTTGTGACCGATGCGCCAGCCGTGGAAAGGATAAATTAGAGGCAAAAAGGCTAAGTGACCAACTAGGTTGTTCACCCATTTCTTGTTGGAAAAAGACCGATGGCCACAGTCATGACCAATCACAAAAAAACCGGTGAGAGCTGTACCGGTGAATATCCAAGCAAATGGTAATAAATAAAATGGTGCATAGGCGAGAGCGACGTAACCCAATGCCACCATCACAATGCTCAAAGCCACTTGGTTCCAGGCTTTGCGACTATCTTTTAAAAATAATTCTCGAGGGAGAGTGTTTAGGATATCTCTTAATTTTAGATCGGCGGCTGCAATAGATTCTGGTGCCAGTGAAGCTACCGCAGGTTTAGGCGTGGCTTGAGGTTGATTGAGCGATAGAGTCATTGAATGTGAGGGTTCTCCAAATTTTTTAAATCGGGGATCAATGCTGATCGGGAAAGTAAAATACTGCTATCGCCGCAATTGATCGCAGCCAAAACATTAAGTTTCTTAACAAGCATTAATTATAACTTTATCAGAAGTAGCGGGAAAATGGCTGTAAATCTTTACTGAAAAGGCGATCAGGTAATACTGACCGCCTTTATTCTATGAGTGAATTTTATCTAGACTAGTTGCTGGTCAAATTGTGGCGAGATTGCAGCTGCTCTAGCAAGTGCTCTATCTCAGATTGCAAATTCAAAAATCTGACTTGTTGGTCGGTGGAATATAAGGCTTTGTTGAGGCGGCTGATTAAATTTGGATCAGCACTTACCACTGGCTTCTCGAGAATAGTCATATTATCTAACATGTTTCAAATAATTATTTATATTTCTTAATCATATTCGATCGCATGCTTTTAAAGATGAATTCCTGAGTAATTTTAGTTAGGAGCATCTTAATTTACGGCGATACCTTAGCTGGGACGCTCCAGCTGGCGGGTTAGTTCCTGCTTGATGCGGTTCATGATTGAGTCTTCATCGATCGTGGCTAAAATCTCTTTCACCACGGTCTTGGGACTGTGTTCGCTCCAGCTAGCCCCGTTGGCCAGGTAAGTTTTGGCGACCTGACCAATGCTGTAAGTGGCTACCCCGGCCATGGTGGCCTGAGCGATGGCTACTGCTGTGTAGGGAGCGATCGATAGCCCCCCAGTCACCGGTGCCGCGATGCCCAGTAACCCTTTCAGTCCACTAAGCCCCAAAGTAACTAATACTTCGCCGGTAGCAATCCCGCCCATCCCTAACAAAATAGTCTGGAACAGCTTGGCTGCACCCTGTTTGGTCAGGGGCAAGTCGTAGATCTTGGATAGGTTCACGATCATGGCCACATCGATCGCTGCTCCAGCTAGTAGATCTAAGACTGTGACTGGATTTAAGGCCACGGCGACGGCCTTGGCCATCACTGCTTGCCAAATGCGATCGTTCGCAATTCGATCGCGACCGGTCATTTTGCAGCTAATTACTTTTTCCTGGAGCCGATTGGCCGAAATCATTGAGTTCAAGGCCACCAAGGATTTTCCTTCTTGGTACAAAACTTGCAGAATTTTAGATTTGAGTTCGGCGATTTGGGGCTGTCCTCGCTCAGTGACGACCTGTTGCTGACCATCGGGCTGGGTAACCAACCTGTCGATCAGCGGGGCAGCTGCTACCATCACGACTTCCTCGGCGCTCAATAGCTCACGCACCCGCTCATTGCAGATTTTTTGATAGATGGCTTGTCGATCGATCTCTGAATATTGGTCAATTTTATTGAATACCAGCAGCATTGGTTTGCCCACTTCCCGCAGCTGCTGTAAGGCCGATCTTTCAATTTCAGTGACATCCCCAGATACCACAAACAAAATTAAATCGGCTCGCTGGGCGACTTCCCAGGCAATATTGGCATGTTGGGTACCACTGACTTCATCAATGCCGGGAGTATCAAAGAACTCTACCTGTTCATTGACTACTGTCGGTAGATCCAGACCCCATTCATCTTGCCATTCGGCGACTTGCCAAGTTACCCAGTCAGCTTTGGTAGTCACACCGTGAATGGCACCAGTCACAAAGGCATCTTGACCCAATAAGGCATTTAGGATCGAAGACTTACCGCGCCCAACCATGCCAAAGGCGGCAATTTGAATGGCATCGCGATCAAGTCGGCTCAGCCAGGTTTCTAGTTCCTCTAATTCCTCCGCTAGTTTAGCCCGCTCTCTCTGACTGAGGTCGTTGCGTTCTAACATCAGGCGTAAGCTATGCTGCGCTCGATCGCGATTAATTTGGGCTTGCATTCCGGCAAAGCCTTCAAGAGTTTGATCTAAATCATCCGGCAATTCATGTTCTGGAGACATAGGACACAGCGAAATTGACAGTTAAAATTATGGTGCCACTTCAACTTTACCCATTAATCTACTATGCCTGCTTGGATTAGCTCCGAAACGATAGATTGGACTCAAATTATCTTAGACAGCTATCGCCAATTGTTGGGCAAAGATTTAATCCTCGATCGATCAGCTAGTCCTCTCGATCAAGCTCGTTTCCTTGATCATGCGCCTCGGGTAGTAGTTTCTCACGGCATTGAATCTGACCCGATTTTGAACTATGGCAACCAAATGGCTCTCAGCCTCTGGGAAATGAGTTGGGCAGAATTAACCACCACCCCTTCTCGGTTAACCGCTGAGCCAGTCAATTGGGAAGTCCGGCAGCAAATGTTGCTTCAGGTGGAAAGCCAAGGCTTTGTTGATAATTATCAAGGAATCAGAATTTCTAAAAGTGGTCAGCGCTTTATGATCAAGAAAACAATTATCTGGAATCTGGCTGATCTGACTGGTCATTATTGCGGCCAAGCCGCTACCTTTGACCAGTGGCAATATATCGACCTGCCAAACAAAAAGTCCCCCTGATGATTATCCCTAGACAACAGGAGGACGGGAATGAGAACTATGATTTCATTACCTTAAGCTTTCCCGTTCTTTTGGATTAATTAACTCACTCAGCCCCTCACCCAATAAAGAAAGGCCAGTAACCATGGCGGTGAGCGCTAATCCTGGGAAAAAAGTTGTCCACCAAATGCCAGTAGATAAAGCGGGTAGCGCCTCGCGCAGGTCGTGACCCCATTCTGGAATTTCTTCGGGGAGACCTAAGCCTAAGAAACCCAAACCACCCAGTACCAAAATCGAATCGGCCGCATTCAGGGTAAACAGTACTGGCACGCTTTGGATGACATTGGCCAGCAAATATTTACTCAACACCCGAGGCGTGGAAGCACCTAATGCCTGAGCGGCTTCCACAAACATTTGGTTTTTGAGACTGGCCGTTTGGTTGCGAACCACTCGATAGTATTGGGGAATATAGGAAATACTGATGGCGATCGCTGCATTTAAAATACCTCGTCCCACGATAAAGGACAGGGTGATGGAGAGTAGCAGTCCTGGCAGGGTGTAAATGGTATCCATCAAGAACAGCAACGCTCGATCGAGGTTGCCACCCAAGTAGCCACTGAGCAATCCCAATGGTACCCCAATCAACAAACTCAGCAAGGTAGCGGCAATGACTACCTGAAAAGCAGCTTGGGTTGCACTAAGCGTCCGCGAAAACACATCGTAGCCTTCGCGACTAGTCCCAAACCAATGTTGCCAAGAAGGTGGTTCATGGATGGGATAGGTAATGGAATCCTGCGGATCTAGCAATATCCCCATCTGGACGAGGAGGGGAGAAAATATGGCGATCGATAGGAAAAGTATGGTCAATACCAGCCCGGCCACTAGCAACCGACTAGATAACTGGCGTCGCCGTAACACCTGACCGAAGAATGCAAGATTAGTTTTGACTGTCATTAGTAATTGCCGTAATTGCGCCGCGAGCTAGCAAGATGTGCAGTAATTCTGACATATTTGTGGTTCTCTTCACCGTCAGGATTACCACTGCGGGGATTAAAAACACCTTCAATCAGCAGAAATGGCATAAGAGTATTACAGTTGTGCAGATCCAGAAAGTAGCACAAGGGGTGATCAGAAATTCCAATAAATCTAGAACAATGGAAGTGAAATAAATTTTTAGAAAGCACCGAGATCAATCATGTACATTAACCTGGCGATCGGCAACGGCCTTCTTCTCCTCTTAGCCGCGATTATTTTTGGGGTACTCAATTTTTTCAAAATCTCCGCCGGTAGTCTTCTTGACTGGGTGCTGGGAATTGCCATCTTAGAATGGCTACTAGTGATTGTGACCATACCCTGGAATGTCTATCTTGCAGCTAAGCAGGCTAGCGAAACGGCGATCGATTCTCAGCAAAAAGGAATCTTGGTCGAACAACGTCAACTGCGCTACATCCAAATGGTGAGTCAGCGGTCTTTAGTTGTTGCTATTACGCTACATTTGCTATCAGCGGCAGGGCTTTACTGGATTGCCCAGGCTGGTTTGACCCCGTTGGGATATTTGGGGGCAGGAGCGGCACTGCTGCTAACGATATTACGGCCAGCGATCAGTACTTATGAATATTTAGCAGAACGTTTGCGGTCAATACAGCAAGAGTTTTCCTATCCCCGTGAAGACATTAGTGAAGTGCGTGATCGGGTGCGGCAATTAGAGAATGAGTTGAAATTTTTACAGGCCAAGTTGAATGAAAATGATCCTGAATCTTGGTTAAGTGAACAAATGCAGCGCTGGCAAAGAAACCAGTTGGAGCTGGCTAGTTGGAATGCTCAAATACAGGAACTACGGGCATCTAATAATATTGATCACGATCGATTGAGTCGCGAAGCCCAGCAAGCGATTTCTCAACTGACCGTAGATGGTCAGTTTCTTGATCATGTGCGAGAAATTATCAGATTCTTCAAGACCGCTTAAGGTTGCATGGCCTCATGCTCTGAGCCGCCAAATGGCTGAATTAGGCCAATTTAGACTAGTACCTGTCATTTTGGCTAGTGAGTTGGGAATAATCTCACTATCTATTGATTAGTGTTTTGCTTTTCATGAATAATTCCCAACAATCTTTGTTCTTTTTGGCGATTGGAGAAGCAACCTACGCTGAGATAGATTGTCTCAACGATCTATTTCAATGTGTAGAAAGTCCGGTGGAGTATTGGTCTTTAATGCAACCAGATCATCTGCGTCAAATTATTCATAATGCTGAACAGCGATTATTGAAAATTTGCTTACAATGCATGACCGAAAGATTTGACGGTTTGGCCAGCATCGATTCAGAATTTAACTCATCTAAGTTGAAGCCTTCTTTCTACATGATGTCGAAAGTAAAGCAATTTATTGACGGTGATATTGATGTGATTGGCAGGGAAGTTGGCCAATATGAATATAGTTATCAGTTGTTTGTTAATTCTAGACAGAAGTACGAAAGTTATCTGATTCAATTAAATATTGATCAAACCAATCTGGCCAGCATGGTAGTTTTTCCGGTAACATCGGTGAATAGCATGAACAGTTTTACTACGCTAAATCTAGCGCAGCAAGACTTTGAAAAACGGAATCGGCAGCTCCGTCAGCATTTTGCTGAAATCTTGCAAAAAACAGCTACATATTTGGATGGTATGCAAGAACGGACTTTTCAAGCGATCTCCAGATATATTGATCGACTAGAGTCTCATCAGTTTTGGGTTTAGTTTTGAACTTGAGCGATGATCGTCCGATGCCTGGGGCTGTTCGCGGTAATCGTCGGGGCTTGAAACCCCGCCGCTTGTAGTGTTCGATCGATCTCCAAGCTAAAATATTGATCCAAATAGGGTTCAGTACTTTTGAGTAGGGTCAAAATGTAGGGCGGCATTTGGCCATAAATCTCAGAAGCAGGATTCATATCCATAATTGCAATGTGGCCACCGGGTTTGAGCAAACGCCGTGCCTCCTGAAAAATTTGCAGCGTGGCCACTTGGGGTAACTCATGACAAATCAGAAATAGCGAAACTAAATCGTAGCTGGCAATGGGTAAGCCCGTATTTTCAGCCGCAGCATGTACCCAATTAATCTGGGGATGGCCAGCTGATCGATAATTGGCCACCGTTAGAAAGTAGGGTGACAGATCGACTCCGGTGATCTGAGCTTGGGGATAAACTGCTTGCAGGGCAAAGGTGCTCATCCCGACGCTACAGCCAATATCCACAGCCTGTTGAGGCGGTATCGGCAATTGCTCTTGTAAAATCTGGTGATAACTGCGCCGCAGTTGGGCATCACCCGCCCGGCCAGTTTCTGAAAAGATTTTGGCATGAACCGAATAGGCGGCTACTTCTACTTCCATCGCTGGTTTCCAGCCCATATTTCCTTCATCATAAGCATGGAAGGAAGTTAAATAATATTCTGGGTATTGAGTATCAGGATTCTGCATATCGGCTAGTTCGGCTTCCCACTGAGGTGAAAAATCTTGGCTGGTATCGCGGGCGCGCAGCTGCTTTACATCATTACGCCAAGCCACCCCGATCGCTTCAGCTCTTTTGATGATTAATCCTCGGGCTTGCTTTTTAGCTAAATTAGCTAGAGGTTTAACTGAGAGCAAGCTATTTACCAGCTGTGTTGCAATGCGGTTGCTGGTGCTATTTTTTTGGCTAAGAATATTCATGGCAAATGGCGATCTAGACGGCTGTAAGGGATCATACCAATAATTTTATGGATGAATTTGGAGATTTTCCTGTGCTCAGAGGATGGCTTGTTGTCGATCGAGAATATTCAGCTGGCTTAAAACTATTGATGAACAGATATATCAAGTGAAAAGTATCCAGTAGTACATTCTGCAACTGAATTAGTCACTGGAATTGAATAGCAATGCAAATACCGCATGTGTAAATTGTAGTAACCGCATTAAATCGACACCCATGTATCATCAACCACCTCCATATAAGTAATTGTCACTTACAGTTGCGAGTGTGTGAATCCAAGATCAAGGTTCGCTAAAGTTTTATGGGCATTTACCACTAAGGAAACAGTATGCTATCTCACCAAAAAGATTTAACGTCAGGAATAGGTCGTTTTACATTTCCCAATGTTTGGAAAGATACCTATCAACAAATCGAGAAGATTTTGCAGGATTTTTACGGTTGCCAAGATTGTACCAAATTCTCTCCTGATATTAATCAGAGAATGTTATCTCAGGCAATACTTTCTATTCCTAGGTTGTGTGAGTTGCAACAGCAAATCATTGCACTAAAGAATGATGGCTACTGTGCAATTATGATTGATAAATTTGGTTTACAATCATTTGCACCTGCCGCTCGAAACAAATTATTATTCGCCTTTAGTATGGTCTTGGGCTATCCTACCCCCACCGATCCACATCAAGGACAACTGCTCTGGGACGTAAAGCACCGTTCTTTACCGAAAGGACACTTTGCAACCTTTTCCGAACATAGCGATCGAGCTGCACTGCATACAGACACTCAATATTACGATAGTCCTGAAGATTATTTTTTGCTCTATGTTGTACGTTCAGCAGGGTGTGGTGGTGGTAAATCTATGCTGTGTGATGGGCGAGAAATCCAGTCTTGTTTGTTAGAAAGTGCCCAGGGGCAAGAGGCTTTCGATGTACTTTCTACTTTCC
>JAYUSR010000128.1:0-5108 GCA_043755575.1 Synechococcales cyanobacterium | reverse complement strand
AAACCCTTGTCCAGACTAAAGCCTATCTTAAGTTTAATTAGGCACACCTACTTACACTGCAATCGCACCGAAAAGACGACACCACTCATGAGCATCATTTATCAATTTTAGATAAAAAGGCACTGCACTGCTCAGTTATACAATAACGCTTGTTATCATACGGAAAAGAGCTTCTATCGGCGGTATTTGATCGTTTAAAACCAGATTATTTTTTGAATAATTCAGAGGCGACAACTAAATTTGGGGTAATTATTTCCGCAGAAAAGCAACACTAACATAGGCAGCCAGCACGACTAGTTGCAACCCCATTGTCGGCAACCCATAATAGAGAAATCGTTGAAACGAAATTGGTTTACCATGCTGCTCGGAGATACCTGCGGCAACGATATTTGCCGATGCCCCAACGAGGGTACCATTACCACCTAAAGTTGCTCCATACATCATGGCATAGAACAGCGGTAGCACCTCTGGTGGTAGTGGCGTAGTAGAGCCAGGATTGAGGATTTCCGCCCCCACAAATCCAGCATTGACTAAATATTCCTTCAGCAATGGCACCATTGCCACTACCAAAGGAATATTTGGCACTACGCTCGAAAGCAATCCGACAAAAAATAGTAGTAAAATCGCTCCCAAGGCGATATTTTTACCTAATATCAATGCCAACACGCTGGAGGCACTACTAACTACCCCCGTATACTGCAATCCACCAATCAGCACAAAAATACTCATAAAGAATAGCAGCGTACTCCAATCTACATCCCGCAGAATATGATTGACGGAATCAATTTTGCTGTGATGGGCAAGTAATAGGCACAGCACGGCACCTAGCAGAGCTACGGTGGCTGGGGAAATCGGTACGGGTAGCATTTCACCGACAACAAAGAAAACTAGCACCAGTAAGACAATTACCAATCCTAATCCTAGCGTGCGAGGATGCTCGATCATAATACGGGGCAGTGTCTCTGGGTGGGGAAGTTCGGTATTCCAGATTTTCTTAAATAAAAATGGTAAAGTTGCTACGACGACTAGTACGGCCAACACGCCACCAAAACTGAGAGTTTGGAGGTAATCAATAAATGTCATCTTAATCGAACTACCCACGATGAAAGTCGCTGGATCTCCCACCAGAGTTAATAATCCCGCACTATTAGCAACAAACACCATCAGAATCAGTAGGGGCACAAAATCTACACCAATTTCTTGAGCTAGCGGTGGAATCAAGGGTGCGAGCAGCATGACAGTGGTGGCATTGGGCAAGACAGCACAAATCGGGGTGGTAATTGCCACAATCCCTAGTAACAGACGGTTGCCTTTGCCCTTTGCTAGGATCACCATTTGGGTAGCCAAATACTCAAAGATCCGAGTGGGTTCCAATGCCCTAATCATCACCATCACCCCAAAAAATAGTGCCAGTGTGGTGTGACTGCTGGCAACATAGCCGATTGCTCGATCGAGTGTCAAAATATTGGAAACTACTAATAGTAGCGCCCCCAGCATCCCCGCAATCGCCAGTGGCATCCATTCCAGAATGATGATGCCGATGACACTAATAAACACAATCGATGCCCCAATCGCCTGCCAATTTCCCATAATGCTTACAGCTAGTGATAAAGGTTTTTTCGCAATCTTAATGTTATTTGCCCAATATTAAGATTGCAACATAGCAATCTTGGAAATTTACGGTAAGGGCAGTTTATGAATTATTTCTACCATAACAGTAGTTCGGACGATTTTTAAACACAGGGCTGAAACCCTTATTTTACCGTTGCAATTATTACAATTCAGAAGTCTGGAAAGCGCGTTCTGCCGTCGCTATCCAAAAACTGTCCGGACTACTATTAGGTTCTATCCTGTAATTATTGCTGGGAGAGAATCATGCGACTTTTATCCGTCAGTCAAAGGGGAGAATCTGACAAGTTTTGTTAAAGTATTTTCGATCGATCGATCACCACTAAACACTTGAAAATCTTTTGTATTAATGCATATAATATAATGTCCCACAACCAGTCTAATTAAATGAAGTAACCTGACTGTCATCAGAAATAGAACTATTCAATATTTTTCCAAGAAGCTGAGTACACGTCTATAAAGATAAACAAAAAGGGAATTTATTTTTTTTGATAAAAGCTGTAATCTAACCATTATTTAACCAACAGAGGTATGAACCCTCCCAAAATGAACAAGAATTTAGTTCTATACGTATATTTGATTCTTTTGGCCTTAATTGGACCAGCAGTATTTTGGTTGCTCAGTAATAGGTCACAGGGATTAGCGTTCAAGGAAATCCCTAGTCCGAGCAGTAGCAAAGTAAGTTCGGTGGCAATTTCAAAGCAGCTGAGTTTAGGTCAACAAGTATTAGTGACAGAAGATAATTTGCCAGATAAACAAGCAGCTGCAAAAGCTTATGCTAGTAGTGACTATTCAACTGCGGCAACAAAATTTGCAGCATCACTTCAGAGTAATCGCAATGACCCAGAGTCTTTGATTTATCTAAATAATGCCACTGCTGCCATGAAAGGAGCAACCATTAAAATTGGAGCTAGCGTTCCAGTGGGAGGAAACCTGAATGTGGCTCGCGAAATTTTGCGGGGAGTTGCTCAAGCTCAACAAGAAGTTAATAAAAGTGGTGGGATTGGAGGAAAACTGCTGCAAGTTGAAATTGCCAATGATAATAGTATGCCGGAGGTAGCTAAACAAGTTGCCACTACATTTGCCAAAGATAAGAACATCTTGGCGGTGATTGGGCACAATGCCAGTGAAGCTTCCGTAGCCGCAGCCCCAATCTATCAAGAGGCTAGTCTAGTGATGATTTCTCCTACCAGTGTTGCTCGAAACTTATCCGGCATTGGCAGCTATATATTCAGGACAACACCTAGCAGTAAGGCCATGGCCAGCGTTTTAGCAGAGCACGTTGTTAAATCTGCCCGCAAAACCAAGGTGGCCATCTGTTTTGCTTCTAAGACAGAAGCTAGCCAGTCTTTTCAAGAAGAATTTACTACCGCTGTGTTTGAAAATGGCGGTAAAGTGTTAAAAACTTCCTGCGATTTTTCCGACCCAAACTTTGATGCTGGTGAAGTGCCTAGCCAAGCTATTAGTGCCGGAGCAGAAGCGCTAGTGCTAGCTCCATCTTTGAGTGGTGTTCATCACGCCATCGGTGTATTACAAGCCGCTAAAGGTAGATTGCCTATTTTTGGCAGTCAGACAATGTATACCATCGAAACACTGAAACAAGGTCAAACTGACGCGAACAATATGGTACTAGCAGTGCCTTGGCACCCGGTGATGGGAGCCGGAAGTTCCTTTATTGCCAATGCCAATAAACTTTGGGGTGGTTCTGGAAACTGGCGAACGGCGATGGCTTATGATGCAACCCTGGTGGCAATTTCTGGGTTGAAGTCCGGTCAATCGCGCGAGCAAGTACAACAAGCCCTCTCAAATTCGGGTTTTACGGTGCCAGGGGCAACGGGAGCTATCCAATTTTTGCCATCAGGCGATCGATTGATGAAAGCTTCTTTAGTTAAAGTTCAGCCAGGTAAAGAATCGGGAACAGGCTATGTTTTTTCGCCTTTAAAAACTCCGTCAATGGTCGTAGTTCCAAGTTCCACTTCTAAATCAAGACCGCCAAAAAGTTAAGGCCAGTCCCGCTGTTGATATTTGCACAGCTACAATCATAGCTACGCAAGCGGGCCAGGATCCGACTGACCAGGCAAATCCGGGGACAATCGCCCCCAAGCTGCCGCCTAGGTAATAAAACGCGACATATAACCCAGCGGCTGTTGCTTTGGCTGGCCCAGACACGGCACCCACATAGCTATTGGCCGCCGATTGACAAACAAAAATACCTGCTGCGCTGATCGCTAATCCTAAAATTATCACCCACAGCGTCGGCTGAAGGGTCATTAAAACACCAGTACTGGCCGTCAAAATGGCGATCACTAGCGTTGTCCGATACCCTAGTCGTACCATCCCAGGTCCAACGATCGGCGTCACCACAGCACCTAATAAATAAACAAAAAACACCGACCCTAAGGCGGCAGTTCCCAGCTGAAAGGGAGCAGCAGCCAGATAAAAATTAACGTAAGTGAAAGTACTAACATTGGAAAAAAGCACATTGAAACCCACGATGTAAGCGGCCCATAGCTTAGGGTTGCGTAAATGTCGCAGCATATTAGCAATCAAAACAGCTGTTTGATGCTCGCGCTTAAAATTTCGGGAGTGCGGCAACCAAGCCCAAATAGCGGCACCGCTGAGAAAATTGATACAACCCAACACGATAAAAGACTCCTGCCATCCCCAATGGGCAGCAATCACCCCCGCTAAAAATCGACCCAAAACTCCGCCGAGGATATTACCCGTAATATAGGCGGCCATCCCAGCACCAATCCGGTGACTTTCCCATTCTTCACTGATATAAGCAACAGTAACTGCAAAAATCGCGGGCATGAATAAGCCCTGAACAAAGCGCCAACCCACCAAGGTATAAATATCGGCGGCGGTAGCTGCCAACCAGGTGGGAACCGCTAAACCAAAAGCAGCTATTACAATAATATGCTTGCGTCCTAATCGATCGGCTAATAAACCCATCACCGGTGCTGCCAAGGCAACTCCGATCGTAGTGGCACTGACGGTCAAACTAGCTTCAACTTTGGAAACATGAAAAACTTTGGTGAGCAGAGGGAGCAGCGATTGAGTGGAATATAGATGCAGAAAAGCACTAAATCCGGCAAGGGCAACAGCCAGCAAACGCCACACTAAGCATAAACCGGCTGTTTTGGAGAAATCAGGCTGCCTCCTTTGGACGGCAGCATAAAAGGCTGACGACTCATTCGGATCCTAATAAAATGACGAGCGTGATCCAAATAAATAGTTCGACCATGTAGAGCCGTGTGGTTATCGCAAATAACTAAATCATCATCCTGCATATAGTAACTAAGCACATTTACTTTATTTTCCAATACATGATGCAATACTCGTAACGCCTCACGCGCCTCGGGCACATCGAGATCGGGTCGCGCTTGGAACCCTTTTTCTAAGGTATCGTGACGAAACCGAATTAAGGGTTCTTCACCAAAAATGGGAGCTTGGGTGGTTTCGATCGCATGAACAGT